>JAICLN010000154.1 GCA_025925615.1 Actinomycetospora sp.
CGGTGGCGGCGGTCGATCGCCTGGGTCTGCTCGGCGGCGGTCCGGGGCAGCGCGGCGGGCACGACGTTCGAGGGGACGTGGGGTTTGTTGCCCACCCCGGCCGCGGTCAGCGAGCACACCACGACGGCGACGTCCGGGTCCTCGACGAAGGCGTCGATGTTGCGCTGGCGCACGCCCGGCGTCTGGTCGCCGCGGATCGAGGAGTAGCGGACGCCCTGCTTGGCGAAGGTCTCCTCGGCGGCGTCCATCACGTCGACGTGCTTGGCGAAGAAGACGACCTTGCCGGCGCTGCGCGCGAGCTGGGCCGCGTAGTCGGCGGCGAGGGCGGCCTTCGCCTGACCGATGCGACGCATCATGCCGAAGACGTTGTCGCCGCTGGACGACCCGGCGGCGTCCTTCTGCTCCCAGGTCGCCACCTTGGCGACGAGGTCGCGGTCGATGCCCTCGGTGCGCCCGGAGCGCCGGGCCGCCAGCGCGTCCTCGTAGCGCGCGACCATCCGTGCGGCGAGGTCCCGCTCGGCCGCGCGGATCGAGCGGCCGGTCGGCCCGTCGAGCTCGACCGGCAGGTCCGCGATGCGGCGCTCGGGGATGTCGGCCGCGACGTCGACCTTGCGGCGCCGGACGATGCCCATGTCCACGACGCACTGCCGGGCGGCCGTCGAGAAGCCGGCGTCGGCGGGGGTCAGACCGGTGTCGGAGAGCGCGTCCATGAGCTCCGCGCGCGGCTTCTTGTCGTCGATCCAGCCGAGAAACTCCCAGATGGCCAGGAAGTCCTCGATGTCGTTGATCAGCGGGGTCCCGGTGAGGGCCATCAGCAGCGGGCGCGGCGTGAAGGACCGGATGCGCTCGGAGAGCTCCAGCACGTGCTGGGAGCGCTGCGAGCCCTTGTTCTTGATGAAGTGGGCCTCGTCGACGACCATCCCGCGGAAGCCGAAGTGGCCCAGCCACCCGACGTGGCGGTCGAGCACGTCGTAGTTCACGACGACGATGTCGGCGAAGCCGTCGACCGAGTCCCCGTTGCCCTGGACGGCGGTGGCCTTGCGCCGGCTCGACCACAGTCCGGCCTCGCGCACCCAGTTCGTCTTGACGACGTTCGGGACGACGACGAGCAGGGGGTAGGCCTTGGCGGCCTCCGCGGCGAGCAGGGCCTCGGCCGTCTTGCCCAGCCCCGGCTCGTCCGCGAGCAGGAAGGTCCGGTGGCCGTCCGCGGCCGAGGCGATCAGACCGGCCTGGTGGGGCATGAGCTCCCGCCCGCCGGGCACCGCGCGCGAGCCGGACTCGGGCAGCGTCATGGACGTCGCGGTCCCGTCGCCGGCGCGCTCGAACGACCGGAGCAGCGGCCCGAGGAGCTCCCAGCCGCTCAGGCGGGTCGGGCGCGGCGCGGTGGAGCGCGGCGTCGAGAAGTCGGGGGCGAGGAAGGGGTTGGCCATCTGCCGGGAGACCACCGACTGCGGCACCACCCCGGGCTTCACGGGCGCCGCGGTGGGCTCCTCGACCGGCGTGACCTCCTCGGGCTCGTCGGCCTCGATGCCCGCGCGGCGCAGCATCTCGCGCTCCAGCGACCGGGCCTCGTCGGAGACGACGGCGTCCTCGGACAGGAGGGCCAGCAGCGCCGGGTCCCGCACGGCGTGCTTCGCGAGCGAGGTCGCGATGTCGTCCAGACGCTTGAGCCGGTCGTTCCGGCGCGCGTCGCTGAGGTCCTCGTTCGCCCGGACCCGGGCGCGCTCGTCGCGCAGCATCAGGGCGATCGCCTGGAACTTCGTGCGCGTCCCGTGCGTCACCCGGCGGCTGCCCAGGGCGGTCCCGACCTCGCGGACGGCCTGGGTGAGCACCGAGGTGACGTCCTCGCGGTTGCGCCGCCGCCGCTGCTGCTGCCCGGAGCCGCCGCGACGGTCCCGGGTCTGGGGCTGGCCTCGTCGAGCCACGTACCTCCTCAAGAACGCCCGGCACGCCGTGCCGGACCACCGCGCAGCGATCGGCGGGATCGCAGGGGAACCGTGGTGGTTCCGCCGGGATGCGACCTGCACCGCGGGTCGACGGGTGTCCACCGCCACGGAACCGAGTGGTCCGCGCACGGTCGACGACACCGGTCGAGGGTGACGGCGTGCACCGCTGCGAGCCGGCCACGTTGCACGGTGCACCGACTCTGCGACCCATGGTAGCGCCTCTCGGCCGGACGACGACGTCCGGCGCGCCCGGTTCCTCCCTCGGGCGTCACCGGCCGCCGGGGCGCCGCGTCACGGACGCGGCCAGCTCGGTCGCGATGGGGGCGGCGTCGGCGGTGTCGGGCCAGTGGTGCGCGAGCCGGCCGTCGGGGTCGACGAGGTAGGTGACGCGGTGTGCGAGACGGCGTAGCCGTCGGGATCCTCGGGGTCGGGGCGCCGCCGGGCGAACACCCGGAACGCGCGCTTGGCCGATCGACCTGCTCCGGGCTGCCGGTCAGCGGACGATCGGCGACCACGTGCTGAACGGCTCCGAGCTCCCCTACGCCTGGAGCGCCGGGAGCCGGTAGCGCTCGCGGGCGGCGGGGTTCCCCCATGATCACGACTTCGGTGGCGACACGCCCAAGTGGCGCCAGGACGCGCCGCCGAGGTCGTGATCACGAGTAGCACCGGCCAGGGCGCGGCCGGCCGGCCGCGCCTCAGCGGGGCTGGATCTCGCCCATCGGCCCGAAGCCGTCGTGCGGGGTGTCGATGTAGAGGATCTGCGGCTGGGCGGAGACGAGGTCGGGCGCGGTGTCGAAGAACTTCTTCACGTGGGGCTGCGCAACGTGGCTCGCACCGGCGTCGGCGTCCCGGAACCCCTCGATGCAGATGTACTCGTTCTCGTCGGCGAGGGACCGGGAGAACTTGAAGAAGATGCAGCCCTCCTCGGCGTTCACGTCCTTCGCGTAGGCGTTCGCGACGGCCAGCCACTCCTCCGTCTTCTCGGGACGGATGGGCATGACGAGGTTGATCACGATCACGAGGGCGCTCCTTCGACGAGGTCGGGTGTGGTCATCGTCGTGAGGGCCTCGACGACGGTCAACGTCTTCCCGTGACCTGCAGGATGTGCATGACCGACGACGTCATCGACGCGGAGCCGCCGGTGGCGTGGGCTGTCCACGCCCGGGTCACGGACGAGTCGCCGTCCTGACCACGACCCGGGCGTCGGGGGAATAGCCGCGGCACCGCCCGGTTCTCACGGTCATGAGGATCGGAATCATCGGTGCGGGCATGATCGGCGGGACGTTGACGCGGCGGCTCAGCGCGCTGGGCCACGAGGTGCGGGTGGCCAACTCGCGCGGCCCGGAGACGCTGGCGGAGCTCGCGGCGGAGACCGGCGCGACGCCGGTCTGGGCGCGGGAGGCCGCGGCCGACGCGGACGTCGTGATCGTCAGCATCCCGCAGAAGAACACGCCCGACCTCGAGCCCGGGATCGTCGCCTCCGCGAAGCCCGGTGCTCCCGTGATCGAGACGAACAACTACTACCCGCAGCAGCGCGACGGCCAGATCGACGCGCTCGAGGACGGCACGCCCGAGAGCGTCTGGGTGTCCGAGCTGCTCGGGACGCCGGTCTACAAGATCTTCAACGGGATCTGGTGGAAGCACCTGCTCGAGAGCGGGAAGCCGCAGGGCACCGAGGGTCGGATCGCCCTGCCCATCGCGGGTGCGGACGACGCGGGCCGGGCCATCGTGTCGGCCCTGGTCGACGAGCTGGGCTTCGACCCGGTCGACGCCGGCCCGCTCGAGGAGTCCTGGCGCCAGCAGCCGGGGACCCCGGTCTACGGCATGGACTACGACGTCGAGCGGACCCGCAAGGCGCTCGCGGAGGCCGACCCGGAGCGTCCGGCGCAGTTCCGCGCCGCCTGACTCCTCGCGATCCGCGACCCCGAGTGCCCGATCGACCAGCACGTCGGACGCGCCCAACCGGGTTACCCTGACGATGATCCGTCCCTGCCCGTGGCGGCCGCTCTGGTCGAGGAGGGGGACCCGTGATGAACGGTGTGGTGCTCGGGGTCGTGATCGCGGCCGTGGTGGTGGTCCTCCTCGGGGTGGTGCTCCTCGTGGTGGCCCGCCGCCGGGCCCGGCCCAGCACGGCCGCGCTGCGCAGCCGCTTCGGCGAGGAGTACGGCCGGGTGGTGTCCGAGTACGGGCGGCGCAACGGCGAGAAGGAGCTCCGCGCCCGGCTGAAGCGCCGTGAGCGGCTCGAGCTGCGCGATCTCGGCGCCGACGAGCGCGACCGGTACTACCGCGCCTGGGAGACCGCGCAGTCGACCTTCGTCGAGAACCCGTCGACGGGGCTGCGGGACGCCGACCTGCTCATCCAGCAGGTGATGCGTGACCGGGGCTACCCCTCGGAGCGCTTCGAGGAGCGGGAGAAGCTGGTCTCCGTCGACTACCCCGACCTGGTCGAGCACTTCCGCTCGGCCCACGGGGTCGCGGTCGCCGACGAGAAGGAGGAGCAGGAGCTCGAGGACCGCCGTCAGGCGCTCGTCGACCACCGCTACCTGTTCGACGCGTTGCTGCAGGGCGGCGACGCCGAGCGCACCCGCCGGCTGTGACCCGGCCCTACACCGCCGACGGGGACGCCGCGGGATCGCCGGACCGGATCGTCCTCGGTGACCGGTACGAGCTGGACGAGTTCCTCGGGCACGGCGGGATGGCCGAGGTGCACCGCGCGCACGACCGCAGCCTGGGCCGCGTCGTCGCCGTCAAGCTGCTCCCCGCGGCGAGGCGCGACGACGACACGGACGGCCGCCGCCTCCAGGACGAGGCCCGCGCGGCGGCCGGTCTGAGCCACCCGCACGTCGTGGCCGTCCACGACGTCGGGGTATCACCGCACGGCGTGTACGTCGTGATGGAACTGCTCAGCGGCCGGACGTGGCGCGAGGAGATCGAGGAGCGCGGCCGGGTGGCCGAGGTCGAGGCGGCGCGCGTCGGGTCCGCGCTCGCCTCGGCGCTGGCGCACGCCCACGAGCACGGGGTCGTGCACCGCGACGTCAACCCGGCCAACGTCATGATCGGCGGGGACGGCACGCCGAAGCTCATGGACTTCGGGATCGCCAAGATCGAGGATCTCCCCGGGCTCACCGAGAGCGGGGCGGTCGTCGGGACCGCGGCGTACATGTCCCCGGAGCAGGTCCGGGGCGAGCCGCTCGACGGCCGGTCCGACGTCTACTCGCTCGGCTGCACCCTCTACGAGGCGCTCACCGGCGCCCCGCCGTTCCAAGGCTTCGGGTCCGCCGACGTCGCGTCCGCCCGGCTGCGTGAGCCACCGGTCCCGCCGCGGCAGGTCGTCCGCGGACTGTCGGTCCGCCTGGAGGACGTCGTACTGCGGGCCATGGCGCTCGAGCGCCGGGACCGGCCGGACGCCGCCGAGCTGTCCGAGCGGCTCAGCGCGCTGGCGGAGCGGTCCGCGCCGCGGCCCCGCGCTCCGGCGGACGACGAGGTCGGGACGGAGGTCCTCCGTCCCGACCGGACGACCGGTCCGGCGCCGTCGGAGGCCGAGACCGACCCGGACGACGTCCCCGTGGCGGCCGACGCCCCGCCGCGCCCGACGCTGCGTCGCGTGGGCCTCGCGCTCGTGGTGCTGGGCGTGCTCGCCATCGTCGTCGTCGGGATGCTGCTGACACTGCAGTGAGACGACCGCGGCCGGCGGGGACGAACCCCGCCGGCGCCCGGGTCGGTCAGGTCGTGCCGATCAGGGAGTCAGCTTGTCCCTGACCTTGTTCGCGACCCCGTTGCCCTGACCGTTGCTGTCGGCGCCTGCGGGACCCCACAGCGGCGCGGCCGTCTCGGCCATCTCCATCTCGGCGGTGGCCTGGACGAGTTCCATGAGCTCCGGGTCCAGCCCGGGGCCGAACTCCTCGGGACGCTCCGGGGCGATCCCGGGGAGGGTCGGGGATCGTGGACGCGGGCAAACGCGGAAACCGCGCCCACGAGGCCCCGTTCGTCAGCGCCCGAGCGGGTGCTCCGAGAGGAAGTCGGCGACGAGTTTGGTGAACTCGTCGACGCGCTCGACGTGCATCCCGTGGCTCGAGCCGGGCCCGGTGATGAGCTCGAAGCGTGCGCCCGGGATCGCGTCGGCGACCTTCTTCGCCTGCCACGGCGGCGTCAGGAGGTCCTGCTCCCCGACGACGACGAGGGTGGGCGCGGTGATCCCGGGCAGCCGGTCGAGCGTGTCGTGGGCCAGGTCGGCGTCCCACTGCTCGACGGTCACCTGCATCTGGGCCTCGTTCTGCGGGAACGCCGGCAGCATCGGCTCGAGCATCGACGCGAAGTCCGGGTGGTCCAGCAGCTGCGGGGAGAAGGCGAGGCCGGAGACGGCGAGCGCCGAGTCCATGTCGCGCAGCACGTAGGGCAGGCGGAACGCGGACAGGATCGAGCGCTGGAACCCGTCGCAGCGGCCCCAGGTCCCGAACATGACCGTGGCGGCGACCTGGTCGGGATGGGCCAGCGCGAGCTCCTGCGCGACTGCCGAGCCCAGCGACCAGCCGAGCACGTGCGCGCGCGGGATCTCGAGGGCCTCGAGCAGCGCCGAGGCGTCCTCGGCCATCGAGGCCACGCTGATCGGCCCGACGCCGCGGTCGCTGCCGCCGAGGCCGCGGTTGTCCATCGCGATGACCTGGTGGGTCTGCGCGAGGCGGGCGATCACCTCGCCCCACAGCGCGATCGCCCCGGAGGTTCCCATGATCAGCAGCAGTGGTTCGCCACTGCCGGTGATCTCGTAGTTCAGGTCGACGCCGGTCCGGACGGTGGTACGGGGCATGCGGTGCTCCTCCTCGCGGATGGGGGTGGTCAGCGGTACTGCAGTGGTCAGCGGTACTGCAGGCCGTCGTCGAGGTCGGCTGCCGGGAGCGCGACGCGGTCGTGGTCGTGCTCGTGCATGTGGGTCCACGGCTCCCGGTCGCCCTGCTTGAACATCTTGTCCTGGGAGCGCATGACGTAGCCGGGGTTGAAGTTGTCCGGGCTGCTCCACGGCAGCAGCGGCATGTCCTCGTCGCCGGGCCGCAGCGTCGGGACGACCGTCGACGCGCCCCGCTCGGCCAGTTGCTGGAAGATCCGCCCGATCACGTCGTTGACCAGGTCGATGCGCAGCGTCCAGCTGTGCCGGAAATAGCCGAAGGCGTAGGCCATGTTCGGGACACCCGAGATCATCATGCCGTGCCACGTGACCCGACGGGAGAAGTCGACCGGCTCGCCGTCGACGGTGAACGGGATGTCGCCGAACACCGCCAGGTTGAAGCCCGTCGCGGTGACGACGAGGTCCGCCTCGATGACCTCGCCCGACGAGAGCTGCACGCCCTTCTCGGTGAACTCCTCGATCTTGTCGGTGGCGACCGAGACCTTCCCCTCGCGCATGCGCTCGAAGAAGTCACCGTCCGGCACGAACGCGATCCGCTGCTGCCACGGTCGGTACGCCGGCGTGAAGTGCTTGTCGACGTCGGTGCCCTCGGGCAGCAGCGGCCGGATGGTCTCGACGAGGAACTCGTGGAGCTGGTCCGGGTCGTCACGCCCCGTCGTCGCCAGCCAGTCGAGCTGCTGGACGTAGGTGCGGCGGAGGATCTCGTGGGTCCACTCCGCCGGCAGGTCCAGCGGCTCCAGCATCGTCGCGAGGTCGTGCACCGTCGGCGCCGGGAACCAGTAGGACGGCGAGCGCTGCAGCATCGTCACGTGCGCGGCGGTCCTCGCCACCGCGGGCACCACGGTCGCGGCGGTCGCCCCGGACCCGATGACGAGCACCCGCTTGTCGGCGTAGTCCAGGTCCTCGGGCCAGGTCTGGGGGTGCACGATCGTGCCCTCGAACCGCTCGATGCCCGGCCAGGAGGGGATGTAGGGCTCGTCGTGGTTGTAGTAGCCCTGACACATCCACAGGAACGACGCGGTGACCCGCAGCTGCTCGCCGGTGTCGGTGCGGGTGACCTCGGCGGTCCACCGGGCGTCGTCGGACGACCAGTGCAGCCCCGTCACCTCGTGGTGGTAGCGGATGTGGTCGGCGAGGTGGTCCTCGTCGATCAGCTCCTGGAGGTACTGGCGGATCTTGCCGCCCTCGGCGATGGACGGGCCGCTCCACGGCCGGTCCCGGAAGCCGTAGGTGAACAGGTCGCTGTCCGAGCGGATCCCGGGGAAGCGGTGCGTCCACCAGGTCCCGCCGTGGTTGTCCTGGGACTCGAGGATCGCGAAGCTGCGCTCGGGGAACTGCTCGCGCAACCGGTGCGCGGCGCCGATGCCGGACACCCCGGCCCCGACGATCAGCACGTCCACGTGGTCTCCGGCGTCGCTTCGCTGGTCCTGCTCGGCCGTGGCGGCAGCGGTCATGGCCGTCCTCCCGGGTCGACGGTGACGGGTTCGCCCCGACCGTAGGTCCGGGCCCGGCGAGACGGCGTGTCCGAACATCGGACACCTCGCGGACTTGACCGGCGTTCCAGACTGTGGTGTGTCGCACACGGAGAGGTGTGGTGCATGGGAGACGTGCTGGCTCGCCGCCGGCTGCTGACGTCCGCGCGCGCGGACCTGCTGGAGCGGCCCGACGTCGCGCTGCCCGGGATCCCCGGGCTCGTGGCCGCGTCGTGGCGGCGCAGCGTCGCGCACGGCGTCGACCCGGGCGTCGTCGCCAACCGGTACCACCCGGACCTCGACGTCGAGTCCCGCCTGGTGCGCTGCGCGCGCCCGGTGATCGACCAGCTCGCCGAGCAGACCGCCGACGTCCCGGTCTGCGTGGTGCTCACCGACGACCAGGCGCGCCTGCTCGTCCGGCTGGACACCGCCCGGACGATCGGGCGTGCCGCGGACGGCAACAACTTCGCCGAGGGGTTCGGCTACGACGAGGGCGCGGTCGGCACCAACGCCGTCGGGACCGTCCTGGAGTCCGGCGGCTCGATGCACGTCGTGGGCGCCGAACACTTCGTCGAGGCGCTCCAGGAGTACGCGTGTGCGGGCGCGCCGGTGCGCGACCCGCTCACCGGGCGGATCGAGGGCGTCCTCGACGTCAGCTGCCGGGCCGAGCACTCCTCGCCGATCCTGCACTCGCTGGTCCGCGCGGCAGCGGCCCGCATCCAGGACGCGCTGGTCAGCGACCGCGACGCGGGCTGGCAGGCGCTGCTCGACGTCTACACCCGGGTCGAGGCCCGCACCCGGCAGGCCGTGCTGGCGGTGGGCCGGCGCACCGTGCTGGCCAACACCGCGATGCAGACCCTGCTGGACCCGTCGGACCTCGCCGCGCTGCAG
>JAICLN010000273.1 GCA_025925615.1 Actinomycetospora sp.
CACGCCGACAGGGGGTGGTTCCGCACCGGGGACGCGGCCGTGGTCGACGAGGCCGGCTACCCCCGCAGCGTCGGGCGGCGCTCGGTCGACCTCATCAAGTCCGGCGGCTACCGCATCGGCGCCGGCGAGGTCGAGACGGCGCTGCTCGCGTACGCCGGGATCAGCGAGGCCGCCGTGGTCGGCGAGCCCGACGACGACCTCGGCCAGCGCATCGTCGCCCACGTCGTCTGCCCCGACGGGCCCGTGGACGCCCAGCAGGTCATGGACTTCGTCGGCGAACGGCTCTCCAAGCACAAGCGCCCGCGCGAGGTCGTCGTCGTCGAGGAACTGCCCCGCAACGCGATGGGGAAGGTCCAGAAGGCGCGGTTACGTCGCGCGTAGGTTCTCGAGGCGCTCCGGGCGCGGCCAGCGCACCTTCCAGGCCCATCCGAGCTTCTCGAACAGCGCGATCGTCTCCGCCGAGAGGTCGATCTCGAAGCGACCGACGCCGTGGCGGGCGGACGTCGGGTCGGCGTGGTGCAGGTTGTGCCAGGACTCGCCCATCGAGAGCAGCGCGAGCGGCCACACGTTGGTCGATCGGTCGCGCACGCGCCACGGCCGCTCGCCGACCATGTGGCAGATCGAGTTCGTCGACCACGCCACGTGGTGCGAGAGCGCGATCCGCACCAGGCCCGCCCAGAAGAACGCGGTGACCGCGCCCCAGAACGTCCAGGTCACGAGCCCGCCGATGATCGCCGGCACCACGAAGGACGCGAACGTGATCCACCCGAACCAGCGGCTGACCCGCACGATGTTCGGGTCGGCGAGCAGGTCGGGGCAGTAGCGGCGCTGGTCGGAGAGGGTGCGCTCGAGGATCCAGCCGAGGTGGGCGTGCCAGAAGCCGCGCACCAGGGCCGCGGGCGAGGTGCCGTAGCGCCACGGCGAGTGCGGGTCGCCCTCCTTGTCGGCGAAGGCGTGGTGGCGGCGGTGGTCGGCGACCCAGTGCGTCACCGGTCCCTGCACGGACAGACT
Organism: Actinomycetospora sp.; assembly: GCA_025925615.1. GTDB lineage: Bacteria > Actinomycetota > Actinomycetes > Mycobacteriales > Pseudonocardiaceae > Actinomycetospora. Next base: position 1,012 of record JAICLN010000273.1, read on the forward strand.
GCCCGCCACGGCGAGGGCGATCTTGAGCGCACGCCCGCAGCGGAAGGCGCCGTGGGTGAAGTACCGGTGGAACCCGACGGTGACGCCGAGCATGGACACGACGTAGAAGCCGACGGCGAGCCCGGCGTCGAGCCACGACAGGCCCCACCCCCAGGCCAGCGGGACGGCCCCGAGCAGCGCCGCGAACGGCACCAGCACCGCCAGATAGGTCATGACGTGGGGAGCGAGGGGTCGGGGCAGGACAGCGGCGGTGGAAGGCACGGTGTGGTGTCTCTCCCGGAGAATCGGTGCAACGGTCTACGACGGTACGTCGTGGACCGTCACGACGAGTCTGCCGCGTCCCGAGGCTGCCCGCGCTCGGTGACCGGATGACTGCGCACGGCCATCCGGCGCACCACGCGGTGATGAGGACCCGGAGTACGTGCCGACCTGTAGGCTGATCTCCGTGCAGCGCTGGTACCGGTTTACGTGCCCGGCCCGGGAGGGGTCGGCGGGTAGACCGCTGCGCTGAACTCCCACCCCGCAAGCCGGACCCGGAACCGGCTCGGCGGGATCGCGGCGGGCGGGAACGGGTCGTCAGGCACCCGACCCGGAGGACTCCCCCGATGACCGCCCCGACGCTCGACGCCGCGCCGCTCGACGGCGCGCGCACCACCGCCGTCACCCCGTTGCCCTCGCCCGCCCTGCTGCGTCACGACCTGCCGGCCGGACCCGTCGTCGCCGACTCCGTCCGCCGCGGCCGCGCCGCGGCCGTCGACGTGCTGCACGGCGACGACGACCGTCTGCTCGTCGTCGTCGGGCCCTGCTCGATCCACGACGACGAGGCCGCGCGCGAGTACGGCGTCCGCCTCGCCGAGCAGGCCGCCGCGCACGCCGACGACCTCCACGTCGTGATGCGGACCTACTTCGAGAAGCCGCGCTCGACCATCGGGTGGAAGGGCCTCATCAACGACCCGGGCCTCGACGGCAGCTTCGACGTCGCCCGCGGCCTGCGCACCGCCCGCGCGCTGATGCTCGACCTCGCCGCGCTCGGCCTGCCGCTGGGCTGCGAGTTCCTCGACCCGATCACGCCGCAGTACCTCGCCGACCTCGTCGCCTGGGGCTCGATCGGTGCGCGCACCGCGGCCAGCCAGGTGCACCGTCAGCTCGCGAGCGGGCTGTCGATGCCGGTCGGGATCAAGAACGGCACCGACGGCGACGTGGCCGTGGCCGTCGACGCGATCGGCGCGGCCGCGGCCCCGCACGCGTTCATGGGCGTGACGCCCGAGGGGTTGGCCGGCCTGATCACCACCACCGGCAACGCCGACGCCCACCTGATCCTGCGCGGCGGCTCGTCCGGCCCGAACTTCGACGCGGCGTCGGTGGACGCGGCGGTGACCCGACTGGGTGCGGCCGGGCGTCCCGCGCGTGTCGTCGTCGACGCGAGCCACGGCAACTCCGGCAAGGACCACCGGCGCCAGCCCGGCGTCGTCGCCGACCTCGCACGCCAGGTCGCGGGCGGTGGACCGGTCGCCGGGGTCATGGTCGAGAGCTTCCTGGTCGAGGGACGCCAGGAGATCGGCCCGGACATGGTGCGCGGGTGCAGCGTCACCGACAGCTGCGTCGGGTGGGACACCACCGTCGATCTGCTCGACGAGCTCGCCGGGGCGGTGCGGACGCGGCGGCGCGGGTGAGCTGGCGACTCGAGCTGCGGGCTCGAGCTGCGGGCTCGCCCGGTGTCCGCTCGGCCGCGAGGGGCACTGTGCGCAGGTCTGGGGGCGGTCGGACCTGTGTGGTGTGCTCGTGATCTTGGGGCTCGGGTGGAGGGCCGGTCTTCGGCCGGGCCGTCGGCGGCGGGGGCACTGGGCGCAGGTCTACGAGCCGTCGGAGCTGCGTGGTGTGCCCGTGATCTTCGGATCGGCCGGACCCGGCGAGCTGAACCGATTCGGCCGCCCCGGGCCGGTGGCGTGAGCCATGACGGCGAACCGGTCCGGCCTGACCGTTCTACGATCCCGGCCATGACAGCCGGACCATCGACGTCGGGATCCCCGGAGGCGCCCGAGGAGCTCGTGCTCGCGGGAGAGTTCGACACGCCGGACCGGGAGCGGTGGCGCGAGCTGGTGGCGGGGGCGCTCTCGAAGTCGGGCCGCGAGGTCCGTCCCGAGGACGCCGAGGCCGCGCTCGCCACCGCCACCGACGACGGCTTCGAGATCGCCGCGCTCTACACCGCGCAGGACGTCCCGGACGTCGCCGCGGGGGTGCCGGGGCGGCCGCCGCACACCCGGGCGTCCCGCCCCGAGGGGCACGTGGCCGACGGGTGGGGGGTGCGCCAGCGGCACGCGTTCCCCGCCGACGCCGACCTCGCGGCAGCGCACGACGTCGTGATGGCCGACCTCGAGGGCGGGGTCACGTCGCTCTGGCTGGTGCTCGGCGACGCGGGCGGCCCGCCGGTCGACGCGCTGCCGACGCTGCTCGAGGGCGTCCTGCTGGACCTCGCCCCGATCGCGCTCTCCGCCGGCCGTGACACCCCCGACGCTGCCGCCACGCTGCTGCGCCTCGCCGATGAGCACGGCGTGGCCGGCACGCTCGGCGGGTCGCTCGGCTACGACCCGCTGCTCGCCCGCACCCGCGGGGGCCCGGCCCTGGACGACGCCTACCTCGAGTCGATGGTCGAGCACTCCCGCACGGCCGCGTCCGACCACCCGGGCCTGGCCACCGTCGTCGCCGACGGGTTGCCCTTCCACGAGGCGGGCGGCTCGGACGGCCAGGAGCTCGGGGCCGCGCTGGCGGCCGGGCTGTACGCGGTGCGGCTGCTGAACGACGCGAGCCTCTCCGTGGACGAGGCGTTCGCACGGGTCGAGCTCCGTCTCGCGGCCACGGCCGACCAGTTCGCCACGCTCGCCAAGCTCCGCGCCGCGCGGCGGTGCTGGGATCGGATCGGCGCCGTCGCCGGGGCGTCCGACGAGGCGCGGGGCGCCCGGATCCACGCCGTCACCTCGCCCGCGATGATGACCACCCGCGACCCATACGTGAACATCCTGCGCACCACCGTCGCGTGCGTCGGGGCCGGACTCGGCGGGGCGGACGCCGTCACGGTACTGCCCTTCGACGCCGCGCTCGGCCTGCCCGACGACTTCTCCCGCCGCGTCGCCCGCAACACCCAGGCGCTGCTGCTCGAGGAGTCCCACCTCGCGCACGTCATCGACCCCGCGGGCGGGTCCTGGTACGTCGAGACGCTCACCGACGACCTCGCGCACGCCGCGTGGGAGGTGTTCACGACGATCGAGCGCGCCGGCGGCGCGGCCGCGGCCCTCGAGCCAGGGGAGCACGCCGATAGGGGATCAGTGGCCGCGGCGCTCGACGAGACCTGGCAGCGCCGCGCCGACCGGATCGCCCACCGGCGCGACCCGATCACCGGCGTCAGCGAGTACCCCAACCTGGCCGAGTCGCTGCCGACGCGGGACCCGGCGCCCACCGATGAGCACTCGGGCGGCCTGCCGCGCCGCCGCTACGCGCAGGTCTTCGAGGACCTCCGCGACCGGGCCGACGCCCGGCCGGAGCGGCCGGTGGCGTTCCTCGCCACCCTCGGGGCGCTGGCCCAGTACACCGCCCGCACCTCGTTCGCGACGAACCTGCTGCACGCCGGTGGGATCGACGTCGTCGAGGGTCCGGGCGGCACCGAGGTCGACGAGATCGTCACGGCGTTCCGGAAGGCCGGGACCCCGATCGCCGTCGTCGCCTCCAGCGACAAGGTCTACGCCGAGCACGCGGCCGACCTCGCGACGGCCCTGGCCGACGCCGGCGCCACGCGGATCCTGCTCGCCGGTCCTCCGAAGACGCCGGGACTCGGGCCCAATGAGGGGAGCACGCCGATAGGGGCGCTCACCGGGTACCTGTACTCCGGGTGCGACGCCGCCGCGCTGCTGACCGACCTGCTCGACCACACCGACTCGAGCAGCTGACAGAAGGGAGGCCGCCCGATGGCCATCGGATCGTTCGCCGACGTCGAGCTCGGGGACTCCTCGGGCGAGGGCACCGACGGGGACTGGACGGCCGCCCTCGAGCAGGCGACCGGCAAGGGACCCGAGGACCTGCTCTGGGAGACCCCGGAGGGCATCGGGGTCAAGCCGCTCTACACCGCGGCCGACACGGAGGGCCTGGACTTCCTCGAGACCCTCCCGGGCCTGCCGCCGTTCCTCCGCGGCCCCTACCCGACGATGTACCGCACGCAGCCCTGGACGGTGCGCCAGTACGCGGGGTTCTCGACGGCCAAGGAGTCGAACGCCTTCTACCGGCGCAACCTCGCGGCCGGGCAGAAGGGGCTGTCGGTCGCGTTCGACCTGCCGACCCACCGCGGCTACGACTCCGACAACCCCCGCGTCGCCGGCGACGTCGGGATGGCGGGCGTGTCGATCGACTCGATCCTCGACATGCGCCAGCTCTTCGACGGCATCCCGCTGGACCGGATGTCGGTGTCCATGACCATGAACGGGGCGGTGCTCCCCGTGATGGCGCTCTACGTGGCCGCGGCGGGGGAGCAGGGCGTCGAGCCCGAGCAGCTCGCCGGGACCATCCAGAACGACATCCTCAAGGAGTTCATGGTCCGCAACACCTACATCTATCCGCCCCAGCCCTCGATGCAGATCATCTCGGACATCTTCAGCTACACCTCCGAGAAGATGCCGAAGTTCAACTCGATCTCCATCTCCGGCTACCACATCCAGGAGGCCGGGGCCTCGGCCGACCTGGAGCTCGCGTACACCCTCGCCGACGGCGTGGAGTACCTGCGGGCCGGG
>JAICLN010000106.1 GCA_025925615.1 Actinomycetospora sp.
CCCGGGCGGGGGTGGGTGCAGAAACCACGTCGGGCGGGCCCGTCCCGGGGGCGTTGTGCCCGGGGACGGCCCGGCCCGTCGTGCCGGGTATTACTCGGCTCAGGTGCCCAGGAGGCGTGATCGGGCCTCCGGAGTGCTGGTCAGCTGTCGCCGTTGTGGATCGTGCCGCCCAGGGCCGCGACGTTGTTCTTGTTGGCCACCTTGTTGTCGTTCAGGATGTGGCACGCGTTGATCGCGACCGGCACCTGGTCGCCGCCGGCGACGGACACCAGGCCCTTGCCCTCGGTCGTGTTCTTGGCGGCGATCGAGTTCGAGCAGCTGTTGCCGCCGCCCTCGTGGCCGTGGCCGTGGGACTGGGTCGCCAGGGCGACACCGGAGGTGGAGGCGAGCCCGGCGCCGAGAACGACGACACCGACGGCGGCCTTGCGGAACATCGACATATGTATCCCCCGATACAGGTCGAGTGGGAGCGACCGGCCGGGGCGTCGCCCTGGCCCGTGCTGTTTGACATCGCTCCAACGCCGGCGACCGAACCGGGGTCACGGGATGGTCACGTGGTTCGCCCGTTCGTGACCGGACCGGACACGACGACGGCCGGCCCCGGGGCCTCCCGCGTGGGGAGGCCGGGGCCGGCCGTGGGTGTCGAAGACCAACTCAGAGGTCGAGGTTCAGCACCTTGATGCTGTTGTCGGCCAGGATCTTGTTGTTGTTCAGGTTGTGGCAGACGTTCGCGCCGAGAGCGCCCTGAGCGTTGTTCAGGGCCGAGCCGACGAGGCCCTTGCCCTCGGCCTGCTGCGCACCGGCGAAGTCGTTGGTGCAGTCGTTCGACGACGAGGATGACGAGTGCGAGTGGTGGTGACCGCTGCCCCCGTCGTCGCAGGGCGCGTCGCCCGCGAATGCGGCGCCGGCGGTCGAGGCCAGACCAGCACCGACGATCGCAGTGGTGAGCACGGTCTTGCGGATCATGGACACGCTGGGCTCTTCTCCTGCTGAGTTCGGAAGGTTGTGCCGTCGCCCGCGCCGGGTGGCGGCTCTCGGCCGGCCGGGCCGGTGATCGGCCCGGCCGGTCCGGGGTCACGCTGACCTGAGAGTCCGACTCCACGTGATGTCGTCGCCCCGGCACTCGGGGGTCGTCGGGACGCGACGCATCAGGGAGATCAGAGGTTGAGCATCTTGATGTGGTTGCCGCTCAGGATCTGGTTGTTGTTCAGGTTGTGGCAGACGTTCGCGCCGATGGCGCCCTGGGCGTTGTTGAGGACCGAGCCCGCGAGGAGGCCCTTGCCCGCGGCGGCCTGCTTGCCGGCGAACGCGTTGCTGCAGTCGCTCGAGGACGACTCGTGCTTGGCCTGGTGGCCACCCTCGTGGCAGTCGGTCGCGAACGCCGAGCCGGCGGTGGTCGCGAGGCCCGCACCGATGATGGCGGTGGTCAGAACGGTCTTGCGGAAGGTCGACACGCTTTCTCCCCTGGTCGTGGCGTGCGATCGGAGGGACCGCACTGTGCGTCGGTCGGACGCACGGTTGGCGTCACGACTCGGTGACATCAACGCCTCGATCGAGTGAAGGTCACGGTCAGATCGCGAAGATCGTGTCACCTGGCGGGAGATCCGGCGCTGAGCAGCACGAACGCGCAGCGGTACCACCCGTTCGGCCTAGTGTCGGTTCTCGACCCCGGACGCACGACGGGCCGGCACCCCGCCGGGACCGCGTCCCGGGGAGTGCCGGCCCGTGGGTCGGCGTGCGGTGTGGCTAGCTGTCGGTGTCGCCGTTCTGGACGGAGCCACCGAGCAGCGCCACGTTGTTGCCGTTGAGCAGCGAGTTGTCGTCCAGGATGTGGCAGACGTTGAGGCCCACCGGGACCTGGTCGCCGCCGAGGATGTCGGCGAAGCCGCCACCCTTGGTCTCGTTCGCCGCCGCGATGTCGTTCGAGCACGACGACGACTTGCCCTTGTCGTGGCCCCACGAGTCGTGGTGCTTGCTGCTGTGGCCGTGGTCGTTGCCCCAGTCGTGGCCGCCGTTGCCGGGGTCGTCGCCGGCGAACGCGGCACCGGTCATGGTGCCGAGGCCGGCCCCGATGATGGCGGTCGCGACAACGGTCTTGCGGATCATCGACACGAGATTCTCTCCAGGGGTCCCAGGTACTCCGGATCCGCGGACGGACCCGGCTGTCACATCGGACCCAACGGCAGCCCTCGCGCGCAGGTCACGGGCTCAGCGGTTAGTTCATACGTTCGAGCGGATCCGCGTATTCGGGCTCAAGTGTTATCCCATTCGCCCTAGCGAGTGACGCGTCGAACGACTCCGACGACGACGGAGGCCAGCTCGGCCCCGGCGTCCTCCTGCAGGAAGTGGCCCGCTCCGCGGAGCACGGCGTGGCCGGGGTCCTCCCCGCCGCGGGCGCCCGCCCCGCGGACGTGCTCGCGCAGCACCGGCCCCATCGGGCCGGTGATCGGGTCGGAGTCGGAGAACGCCACCACGAACGGGCGCGGGTAGTCGGCCAGGGCCGCCCAGGCCGCCCGGTTCGCCTCGGTCTCCGGGTCGTCGGGCCGCGTCGGCACGAGCAGGGGCATGGCCCGCGGGCCCGCCTTGTGGGCCTCGTCGGGGAAGGGCGCGTCGTACGCGGACTGCGCGGCCCGTCCGAGCCCCCGCGCGCAGCCCGCGGCGACGAGGCGCCCGACGTCGAGGGTGCCCGCCCGCTCGACGGCGTGGCGGAAGCGCCACCACGGCTCCGGCATGTCCACGTCGCCGGTCGGCAGGCCGGTGTTGGCCGCGACCACCGCTCGGAACCGCTCCGGGGCCGCCGCGACGAGCCGCAGCCCGATCAGCCCGCCCCAGTCCTGACCGAGGAGGACCAGGTCGTCGAGCCCGAGCGCGTCGAACACCGCCTCGCGCACCCAGGCGACGTGGCGTGCGTAGGTGTGGTCGGCCACCTCCGCCGGCTTGTCCGACCGCCCGAAGCCCACGAGGTCGACAGCGACGGCCCGCACCCCGGCACCGGCGAGCGCGTCCAGGACGTGGCGGTACAGGAAGGACCAGGTCGGCTCGCCGTGCAGCAGGAGCACGGTCGGACCGCTCCCGGGATCGTCGGGACCGACGCCGTAGGTGGCCATGCGCACCCGCGCACCCCTGTCGGCGTGCTCGGTTGCTCTGTCCGGGTCGGCCACCTCCACGTACCGGGGAGGGTGACCGAAGCCCTCGAGCGACGAGAAGCGTTCCTCCGGCGTCCGCAGCAACCGCACGTCGCGCAGCCTGCCACGCCCACCGCCGCGGCACCGCCGGATCGCGGAGTCCGCGTCCCCGAACGGCCTGGTCACCCGGTCACCCCTAGGGTGGCGCCGCACGTGATCACCCCGCAGGAGCACCGGAGGCCAACCGTGGCCCAGGACATCGTCCCCATCACCCTCGCGCTCACCGACGGGGACCTGGTCACCCTCTGGGCTCCGCGCTGGCGCGAGGACGGCGAGGAGTGGGAGGCCTTCCTCGGCGACGACGACCACGTGTTCGCCTTCGCCGACGCCGCCGACCTCGCCGCCTGGATCCGTACGAGCGACGCCGACGGCACCCCGCACGACCTCGCCGACCACCCGGCGTGGGGCGTCGTCGGGGGTCTGTCGGTCGACGAGCTGACCCCCGAGGACATCCAGCGCTACGACGTGATCGGCGCCCCGGAGCTGGTCGCGGACGAGCCGGACACCTGGACGGTCGACGACCTCGCCGAGATCACCGCGATGGTCCGGTCCCTCGCCGACGTGTGCGGCCTCGGCGCGGTCACCGCGGTCCTCGACTCCACCCCCGCCTTCGCCGCCCTCGGCCAGGGCGTGGCGGCGTTCGGCGGCCGGGACGGCGGCGCGCTGTGGACCGAGCTCGCCGACGTCGTCGCCGAGCGGTGGGACGACGTGCTCGACGCTCTCGACGCCCTGGTGCGCATCCCCGAGGTCGACGTCGAGCTGGCCGCGAAGCTGCGGGCGACGGCGACCCCCTCCCCGAACGGCGACCTCGACGCGGCCACGGAGGACTCCGACCCGGCGGCGGGGGACGACCCCGAGGACGCACCGCACTCGGGCACGCAGGAGGACGCCCAGAACCTCCCCGCCGACCCGGAGGCGGTCGCGACCGACCCCCAGGACTCCGCCGTCTCCGGCCCGCTCGCCGACGCCCCCGACGAGCTCCGCTCCGACACCGCGGGCGAGTCGCTGCGCAGCGACCTCGCCGACGCCGACGAGGAGCCCGAGCCCGGCTTCTGGGAGGAGGTAGGGATCGACCCCATCTCGATCCTCTCGGCCGAGGGCGAGGTCGTCACGCTGCGCTGCTTCCTCGACGACGAGCCGGTCTTCCTCGGCCGCGACGGCCGCATCGACGTCTTCCCCCACGTCCGGGCCCTGCGCACCTGGATCGCGGGCGAGGGCGCCGACGGACACGACCTCGCGGAGGTCTCGACGTGGGCCGAGGTGGTGACCGCGGCCGTCGGGGGCGACCTCGAGATCGAGGTGGCCCCCGAGAACACCTACGTGCTGCCCGGGCTCGCCGACGACCTCGCCGAGGGACCCCAGGCCGTCGACCCCGCGCAGCTCGAGCTCGCCGTCGAGCTCTTCCTCGACGCCGCGGACTGGGCGGGCGACGCCGACACCCGGGAGGCGCTCGCGACCTCGGAGTCGCTCGGGTGGCTGGTCTCCTTCGTCCTGCGTCCCGACCCGAACCGGCTCACCCCGTCCCCGCCCTTCCAGCGCGAGGCCACCCGGTGGCGCGACCTGGAGGACCGATTCCTGGGGCGGCTGCGCCACCCGTGACCCCTGGGGCGACCGGGCCGCCTCGTCGCGGGCTGTTGCCAGGGGCGCGTCCGATCGGGTAGTGGCGCCTGGCTAGCCTGCCGGGGCGACGTTTCGGGCTGGGATACCGCTCCGCCCCGTTCCATACCTGGCCGTCCCCGCAGAGAGTGGGCTCCGCGTGATCGACACCAACCAGACCATGTCCTTCGATCGGATGCGCAGCATGCTCGTCCGGGCCGCGGAGGTCAGGGACAGCGAGCAGCAGCAGATTTTCGACTCGCTGGACGAGATCCACGGTCGGCTGGCCGCGCTCGACGCCCTCGGTGCCATGCGCAAGCGGCTCGCGGACGTGCCGGACCGCACCGAGATGAGCGTGCTCGCGGAGCGGCTCGACGAGACCGTCGCGAAGCTCGACGCCCAGGACTCGGCGGTGTCGTCGCTGGCCCGCCTCGTCGAGGGCCTCGTCGACCGGGTCGCCGACCGCCTGGCCACGCCGATCGCCGCGCTCGACGGCCGCCTCGACGGTGTCACGGGGCGCTTCGAGGGTGTCGCGGGCCGGATGGACGGCCTCGAGGACCGCATCTCCGGGCTGCACAAGCACCTCGACGACCTCGACAACCGGCTCGACCGCCACGAGATGCGCCTCGATCAGCTCCCCGCCGCCGTCACCGGCCCGCTCCGGGAGCGCCTGGACGCCGTCGAGTCCTCCCTCCGCGGCCAGGTCGACGAGACCTCGCGGGCCCTGACCGAGACGTCGCGGGCGCTCTCCGAGGAGATCTCGGGCTCGCGGGAGGCGGCCCGGACCGACGCGGAGTCCGCGCGCGGCCAGTCCGACGAGCAGGCCCGCGACCTCACCGGCCGTCTGGAGGCGCTGACCTCGCGCCTCGACGGTGTCGGCACCCGGGTCGAGGGCGTCGAGCACACGCTGTCGAGCCGCGTGGCGAACGTGGAGAGTGCCGTCGCCGCCTCGATCGAGGGCCTCGACACCGCGCTCTCGGGCAAGGTCGACGGCGTCGAGCGCAGCGTCACCGGGCTCTCCGCCCGCGTCGACGGCGTCGAGTCGACCCTGACCGACCGGGTCTCCTCGGTGGCGTCCTCGCTCGAGGCGTCGCTCGACAAGCTCGACGGGACCCTGGTGAACCGGCCCGACCACGAGGCCGTCGTCGCCCTGGTGAACCGCTCCAACGAGGAGTCGGAGCACCGCCAGGCGGGCCAGCTCGACGAGGCGCTGTCCACCTTCGCCGAGATCATCCTCGGTTCCGGTGGCCAGCAGCAGGCCCCGCCGCCGCGCCCGGCCGCCCGCCGCGGCTCCCGCAAGCCCGCGCTGACCTCCGGCCCCAGCCTCAACGGCCACGGGCACGGCGACGACGCCCCCGACGAGGAGGGCGCGGAGGCCTGAGCCTCCACCCGGCACGACGCGGGCCCGTCCACCGACCGGGGTGGGCGGGCCCTCGTCGCGCCGGCGCGACTAATCTCGGCGTCCGATGCCCGCAGCGCTGCGCCTCCCGTTCGCCGTCGCCGTCAGCACCGTGCTGCTGTTCCTGGGCGCGGTCACCGGCGCGGCGACCGCGTCGGCGAGCCCCGGGCTCCCGGCCCAGCAGTCGTGCGGCGGCGTCACCGCGCCCGCGCCGCCCGTCGACGAGTCGGAGGCCCCGCGCCCCGGCCAGTCCGCGCCGGCGCCGCTGCCCGTCCCCGACCCCCCCGTCGGCGGCGACGCCATGGGCACCTGCGGCACCGTCGCCCCGAGCGGCGCCCCGGCACCCCCCGCGATCGGGGTGCAGTCCTACGTCCTCGCCGACCTCGACTCCGGCGCCGTGCTGGCCGCGCGGGCCCCCCACGCCCGACTGCGGCCCGCCTCGCTGCTCAAGACGCTGACGGGCCTGCTGGTCGCCCAGGACGTGCCGATGGACGAGCGGATCGTCGGCACCCAGGAGGACGCGGACCAGGAGGGCACGCGGGTCGGGATCGGGCCGGGCGGGCAGTACACCGTCCGCCAGCTGCTCGACGGCATGCTCATGGCCTCGGGCAACGACATCGCGCACGCCCTCTCGCTGCGCCTCACCGGCTCGATCCCCGCGACCGTCGACCTGATGAACCGCACCGCCGCCCAGATCGGCGCCCACGACACCCGTGCCGCCACCCCGTCGGGCCTCGACGGGCCGGGCCAGTCGTCCTCGGCCTACGACCTCGCGAGCATCTTCCGGCTCGGTATGCAGCACGAGCCGTTCGCGACGGCGGTGGGCACGACGCAGATCACGCTGCCGGGGTGGGGCCCGAACCCGCCGTTCGCGGTCGACAACGACAACAAGATCCTCGGGCGGTACCCGGGCGCGCTCGGCGGCAAGACCGGCTTCACCGACGACGCCCGCCACACCTACATCGGGTCGGCCCAGCGGGACGGACGTCGCCTCGTCGTCGTCCTCATGCACGGCGAGCAGACCCCCGTGCCGATGTACCAGCAGGGCATCGAACTGCTCGACTACGGGTTCTCGCTCCCGCGCGGTGCGGCCGTCGGGCAGCTCACGGCGCCGCCGCCGGGCACGACCCTCGGCGAGACGGCCGCGACGCCCTCGCCGGCGGGGGCGGCCGCGTCCGACGACGGCACCGCCTCCCCCACCAGCGGCTCCAGCAACTGGGAGACCCCGCTCGCGATCGGCGCGGTGGTGCTCCTCGGGCTCATCGTGCTCGCGGCCCGCCTCCGCCACCGGCGCTAGGACCTCACCGCCGGCGGCGCATCCCGTTGACGCCCAGGATGCTGCCGACGACGCCGAGCACGGCTCCGGCGCCGAGCAGACCGGCCGTCGCACCCGCCCCGGGCGCCCGCCCCACGGTCACCGCGGGCCGGACGATGACCGGCGCGGGCTCGGGGATCTCCTCGCGCTCGTTCTCCTTGAGCGTGGCCGCCCAGGCGGTGACGAAGAGGATGAACCGCGAGACGAAGTTGGCGAACACCAGCAGACCGATGATCGGCCCGAACGCGGCCCCGGCGGGCGAGTTCGTCACGCTCGAGATGTAGACCGTCATGACCTGCTGGAGGATCACGAACCCGACCGAGGCCAGGATCGCGGCCCGCCCCGCCGAGCGCAGCGTCACCGGCTCGCGCGGCAGCCGGGCGATCACCCAGACGAAGACCAGCCAGTTCGCGGCCAGGGTGATGGCGATGCCCGCGATCGTGAGCAGCACCTGGACCCACACCTGGCCCTCGAGCCCGAGGAAGCGTGCGATGGCGTGGGAGGCCCCGGTGGCGACGGCGGTGACCGCGAACGACAGCGCGAGCGCGACACCCAGGCCGATCATGGCGACCAGGTCACCGGCGTAGCGCTTGACGACCGTCGGCGGGTCGTCGCGCTGGTCCCACTGCTCGGAGAGCGCCTCGCGCAGGTTCCCCATCCAGCCGAGCCCGGAGTAGAGCGCGCCGAGCAGCCCGATGATGCCGACGGCGCTGCGTTGCTGGATCGCCTGCTGGATGACCTTGTTCAGCAGGTCACCGAGCCCGGGCGGCGCGGCGGCGGTGATGCCGGCCTGGATCTGGTCGAGCAGGTCCTGGTTGTTGGCCAGGACGAACGCTGCCGCCGCGAAGGCGATCATGAGCAGCGGCACCAGCGCGAGGATGGAGAAGTAGGTGATGGCCGCGGCGTAGTGGTCGCCGTGCTTCTCGGTGTAGCGCCCCCCGGCCCGGGCCAGGTGGTCGAGCCACGGGTAGCGCGCCTTGATCTGCTCGAACGTGGACGGCTCGGCGGCCGTCGTGCCGTCGGCCGTGCTGCCGGCGGTGCTGCTGCCGGCGGTGCTGGTGGTCATGGCGCGCTCACCCCTCTCGCTGCCCCCGGACGCTCCCGGCGGCGCTGGTCCCCGACGAGCTACCACTACCCACGGATACGAGAGGTCACGCCGAGTTGACACCTGCGCTGCGGTAGGGCGCCGGGTCGAAGCAGGCGTTGCGCTCGCGGAAGGAGCGGGCCGACCCGGGCCAGAGCAGGGTCAGCCGTCCGCTCGTCTCGTCGACGTACCAGCTGCGGCACCCGCCCGAGAGCCACACGGTGTCCCGCGCGGCCGCGTCGACGTCACGGACGTAGTCCCGCTCGGCGGCCGCCGACACCTCCAGGGGTCCTCCGGCGCGGGCGAGGTGGTCCAGCGCGCCGAGGACGTACTCGATCTGCGTCTCGATCATGTAGATCGCGGAGTTGTGCCCGAGGCTCGCGTTGGGGCCGTCGAGCACGAACATGTTGGGGAACCCGTGCACGCTCGTCGACGCGTAGGCGGTCATCCCGTCCGCCCAGTGCTCGGCGAGGGTGCCGCGCCGGCCGTGCACCCGCGGCGCGTAGGGCTGGCGCGCGGCGTGGAAACCGGTGGCCAGCACCAGCGCGTCGAGGCGGTACCGCGCGCCGGAGGCCGCCACCGCGGTGTGCCCGTCGACCCGGGCGAGTGCCGAGTCCTCGAGGACGACGTCATCCCGGGCCAGCGCCGGGTAGAGCTCGTCGGAGAGCACGATGCGCTTGCACCCGATCTCGTAGCCGGGGGCGAGACGGGCGCGCAGGTCCGGGTCGTCGACCTGGGCGTCCAGGTGTCGTCGGGCCCGGTCGCGCAGCTCGTCGATCGCCGGGCGCACCCGCCGTCGGGCGTCGACGGCGCGCTCGGCGTCGTCGAAGATCTCCTCGCGGAGCGCGCGGGCGGCCTCGGGGTGGTCGGCGAGACGCCGGCGCTCGCCGGGCGAGTACGGGCGGTCCCCGCGCGGCACCACCCACGTCGGGGTGCGCTGGAAGACCACGAGCTCCGACGCCCGCTCGGCCAGCCGCGGGACGACCTGGGCGGCCGACGCGCCCGTCCCCACGACGCCGACGCGGACGCCGTCGAGCGCGACGTCGTCGTCCCAGCGGGAGGTGTGCATGACCGAGCCGGGGAACGCCGCGAGGCCCTCGACGTCGGGGATGCGCGGCTCGGTGAGGCGGCCTGCCGCGAGGACGAGCACGCGCACCCACCAGGTGCCCGCCGCCGTCGTGACCTCCCAGCGGCCCTCCGGGGCGGACCAGCGGGCGCGCCACATCTCGGCGCCGTAGCGCACGTGGGGCTCGACGCCTTCGTCGACGGCGGCGCGCCGCAGGTAGTCGTGGATCTCCTCGCCGGGGGCGAAGACGCGCGACCAGTCCGGCGCCGGACGGAACGAGTACGAGTACAGGTGCGACGGGACGTCGCACGAGACGCCCGGGTAGCGGTTGTCGCGCCAGGTCCCGCCGACGTCGTCGGCCCGCTCGAGCACCACGAAGTCGCCGAAGCCCCGTCGGGCCAGGCGGATCGCGAGGCCGAGCCCGGCGAAGCCCGCGCCCACGATCGCGACGTCGGCCTTCCGAACGGTCACGTCGCCCGGCCCACCGTGGCGCGCTCGGCCGGGACCTCGTCGTAGAGCGTGGTGCGCTGGCGCACCGGGCGGTCGAGCTCCCGGGCGATCGCCGCGACGTCGTCGGTGGTGAGCACGCGCCCGGCCTCGGCGCCGGCGGCGGGGTCGAGCGTGCCGTCGAGCAGGAGCCCGCCGAGGTCGTCGGCGCCGCCACGGAGCACGTCGAGCACGACGGCCCGGTCGAGCTTGGGCCAGGCGGCCTGGACGTGGTCGATCCGGCCGTGCAGCAGGAGGCGGGCGACGGCGTGCAACGCGCGGGTCTCGCGCGGCGCGGCGCCGCGGACCCGGCCCACGAGCTGGTCGGGGACGTCGACCAGCGGCATCGCGATGAGCTCGGTGAACCCGCCGGTGCGGTCCTGGAGCGCCGCGAGGGCCCGCAGGTGCGTCACCTGCTGGGCCGGGGTCTCGACGTGGCCGTAGACGATCGTCGCCGTCGAGCGCAGCCCGACCTCGTGCGCCGTCGTCACCAGCTCGATCCACCGGGCCGCCGTGATGTCGGTCCCGCCGGTGAGCAGGCGGCGGATGTCGTCGTCGAGGATGCGGGCCGCGGTGCCCGGGACCGACCCGAGGCCGGCCGCGCGGGCCGCCGTCAGGAACTCCCGGGGCGAGCACCCGGCCCGGTCGGCCGCCCGGGCCACCTCGGCCGGGCGGAACGCGTGCAGGTGCAGCGGCGCTCGGGTGGTGATCCGGCGGACCAGCTCGAGCGGGGCGTCGG
>JAICLN010000009.1 GCA_025925615.1 Actinomycetospora sp.
CGTCGGCGAGGGCCAGGTCGACCACCGGGGCCGCGAAGCCCACCGCGTCGGGGTTCTCGGCGGCCCACGCGTGGGGCAGGAAGGTGGCGATCGAGCTGGTCTCGGTCAGCCCGAAGCCGTTCCCGAGCCGGGCCTGCGGCAGCCGCTCCTGCAGCCGCCGGACCAGCGCGGGCGCGATCGGCGCGCCGCCGTAGGTCAGCCGCTGCACGTGGGAGAGGTCGACGTCGAGGTCGTCGCGCGCCAGCGTCAGCCCGTAGATCGCCGGGACGCTCACCAGGGTGTCGATCCGCTCCTCGACGATCGTGCGGACGAACGCGGCGCCCTCGAACACCGGCAGCACCACCGTGGTGCCGCCGAGGCCGAGCTGCACCAGCAGCTGGGAGTTGCAGCCGGTGACGTGGAACAGCGGCACCGACACGAGGTTGCGCAGCCCGGGGCCCTCACGGCGGTCGATGCCGATCACCCGGATCGCGGTCTCGACGTTGGCCAGGAAGTTGCCGTGCGTCGTCCGCGCGCCCTTCGGCCGGCCGGTCGTGCCGCTCGTGTAGAAGATCGCGGCCAGGTCGCCGGGCACGAGGTCGTCGAGGGCCTGCGGGTGGCCCGCCGGCAGCGGGTCCCCGGGACGCAGCACGGCCGCCGCGCCGCTGTCCTCCAGCACGTGCGCGATCTCGGGTGGGGCGAACCGGGTGTTGACGGGGACCGCGACGGCGCCGGCGAGCAGGGTGCCGAGGAACCCGACGACCCAGTCGACGCCGGCCGGCAGCAGCGAGGCCACCCGGTCACCGCGGCGCACCCCGTCGCCGACGAGTCCGCCCGCGACCCGGGCGGCGCGCTCCCAGAGCTCCGCGTAGGTCAGGCGCTCCCCGCCGACCTCGACGAGGGCCTCGACGTCGGGGTGGCGCTCCACCGACCCCCGCACCATCGCCACGACCGACGGCGCGAGGTGGTCGTACCGGGCGATCCCGTCCGCGCCGTGGGTGACGCCGGAGGTGTCGAAGGGTGCCGCGCCGCGCGGCAGGGGCTCGGGCACGGGGACCACCTCCGGGATTGTGACCCGGACCACTCTACCGCGCGGCCCGTCCGAAGATCACCGGAACGACGAGGTGGTGGCCACCCGGCGTCCGGGAGCTCGTCACCTTGGCGATTACGGTCGTGGAACGAGCACCCTGGGCACACCGCAGTCCCCCCGCCGAGGAGGCCGATCACCATGGTGTTCCGGATCCAGCCGCACGTCCGACTCCAGGAATGGGTCGCCGAGGAGCACGGCTTCTTCGGCGCCGAAGGGCTCGACTACGAGTTCGAGCCGACGAGCCTCGCCGGCGGGACCGCGCGCTCGGAGGGCGACACGCAGGCGGAGGTCCGGAGCGGAGCCCTGGAGGACATGGCCCGCGGCCGGTCCGCGCAGGTCTCGTGTGCCTGCCACTGGGCGGTGAACGCCGCCGCCAGCGAGCACCACGGCCGGATGTACGGCCAGGCCTACTCGGTGTGCCCCGCCGGCATCTACGTCGCCCGCGACTCCGGGATCCGCGAACCCCGGGACCTGGCGCGCGTCGAGGTGGGCGTGGGCTACCACTCCGGCAGCCACTACTCGGCCCTGCAGGGGCTGGAGGCCTTCCTCCCCCGCGGCGACATCCGGCTGGGTTTCGTCGGCCTGCCCTTCGACCGGGTCCGGCTCGGCCTCGACGGCGGCCTCGCGGCGGTCAACGTCTGGGGCGCCGGCGCCTACGTGCTCGAGCAGCTCGGCTTCACCAAGATCGTCGACACCACCTTCGTCATGGGCTTCTTCCTCTCCTCCGGCGCGGACCCCGAGGACGCGGAGCGCTACTTCCGGGCGCTGTTGCGGGCCCAGCAGGAGATCGACCTCGAGCCGCAGCGCTACGCCCACTACTGGGAGCGGGAACTGCCCGCCGACCTGGCCGGACTCGT
Organism: Actinomycetospora sp.; assembly: GCA_025925615.1. Lineage (GTDB taxonomy): Bacteria > Actinomycetota > Actinomycetes > Mycobacteriales > Pseudonocardiaceae > Actinomycetospora. The sequence goes on from JAICLN010000009.1 coordinate 1,927, forward strand.
GGACGTGCGCCGCTTCGGGCCCGGCGAACGCATCGTGCCGCAGCCCTACACGAGGGAGATGTTCGAGCGCTCGCACCGGTGGATGCAGGCCTGGGACCTCCTGGACCCCGACGTGGCGGCCGGCGCGCGCTACGAGGACGCGGTGCTCTGAGACCCCGGCCGTCAGCCCGCGAGGTACATCGTCAGGCGCACCGTCGTGCCGTGGACGGGATCGCTGTGGACCCGGACGAGGTCGCACAGCTGGTGGGCCAGCCGCAGGCCGAAGCCGCGACGCTCGGACGGATGGCCGCCGTGACGGCCGACGAGGGGGTCGGCGATCCAGCCGCTGTCCTGGACCTCGCACACGACCGCGGGCCGCTCCGCCGCCTCCCACCCGGGCCCGATGCACGCGTCCCGGGTCCACACGGCCATCAGCCCCGGCCGGCTCGTGTGCAGGACGGTGTTCACGGCGACCTCGTAGGCGGCCAGGGACAGGTCGGCCACGCGGTCCGCGTCCAGACCCGCGGCGGCCGCGTGCTCGGCGACGGCCAGCCGGACCACCCGGGGGCCGCTCGGAGCGGCGAACACGAGCGTCTCGCCGAGGCCGGTCGGCTCGTCGAGCGGCCCGCTGAACTGGCGGGCGAGCTCGGCCGGGTCGGCGTAGTGGGCGCTGGCGGTGGTCACTCCCCCCTCGGTCAGCACGGGGTGGGTGCGGGCCGCGTCGGCGATCACGACCGGGTCGAGGGTGCTCGTGTCGTACGGGCACAGGACCGTGACGGGGTGGTCGGCGAGGGCGACGTTGATCAGGGCTTCGTGCTCGACCGCGGCGGCGTACTCCTCGGGGCTGCGCGCGGCCCAGACCGGCTCCCCGATGATGCGCACCTCGTCGTGATCGGCGTTCCGCTCCGCGAACTCCCGCAGGACGCCCGCGATGATCCGCCCGGGATTGCGGCCGGCGACCGTCATGTCGTGGAAGACGACGTCCGACGCGTCGGACCCCAGTCCCGCCTGCACGAGTTCCAGCCGGCTCGGGGGCGCAGCCATCATGGCCGGCTGCCCTGCCGCCACGGCCTCCCGGAGGAAGGGCACCGTCCCCGCGACGTAGGACTCGTCGTCGGCGTAGAAGAGCGCAGGGTGGTCCAGACCACCGCGCTCGCCACGACGATGCCGCCCGTGCCCCTGGGTAGAGCTCAATTCCCTCATCAACCTGCATCCGACGTCGTCTGACCGGCCATGATGGCCGAGCCGGCCCCGGCCCGCCATGTTCCGTCGAGCGCGCCGTCGAGCGGCACCGACGTTCGGACCAACCCCTTCCCCCGCTCTGCGGAGGGCCGGAGAACGCGGCCCATCTCACCCCGCCGGGGTGAGGCGGACGGGGGTGGGCCCGAGGAACCTCGCTCGTGGCGCCGACCCGGTCGAGCACGGATCGGGCTGTGCGGCCACCGACCGCGAGGAGGGAGTGGCGCGATGCCGGACGTCAAGATCGAGCAGAAGGTGACCCTGGGACGCCAGGAGACCGCCCGCTGGCTCGCCGACCTGGCGAAGGCCATCGGCGAGGGCGGCACCGTGGAGGTCCCGTTGGCCGGCCCGACCGTGACGTTGGAGCTCCCCGAGGAGTTCCGGTGCGAGGCGGAGCTCGAGCTCGACGGCGAGAAGGTCGAGCTCGAGCTGGAGCTCACGTGGTCGCCGGGGCTCGGGACCTCGTCGGCTCCCTGATCGGGGTGGCGCCGCCCGCGGCGGTGCCCTGCAGGCTCTCGGGCGAGGGAGATCGGAGATGACGGAACGGGCCCGACGCCTCTCGGCGCTCGGGGCTCTCCTGCTGCTGGCGTGGCCGTCGTGGGGACGGTGCTGGCCGTGATCGCGTCCGGGCGTGCTCCGGGTCCGGCGCCCCGTCTCGGCCGGCCACACCCCGACCCTGCGCGAGCTGAGTCTGCGCTCGACGGTCGACGTCGTCTGGCACACCGCGACCGGCAGACCGGCCCGGGAACCGCTCGGCCTCGCCTGACCCGGCGATCGCACGTCTACGAAGCTGGAGAACGTCGATGACCACGACGACCACGGCCCGGGACCCTCGCCGACCTCCCGAGCCGGGAGCGCACCTCGACCGCGCCGAGCGGGCGAGGCGCGGGAAGACCGCACGGGCCGAGGTGCCGCGGTCCGCCCACGCCGAGTTCACCCCGGGCCCCGACCGACCCGACCCGGTGGCCCTCCTGGAGCGTCAGGGGCTCACCCGGATCCCTGAACTGCTCCCGATCCGCTACGGGCGGATGGCCGCCTCGGCGTTCGCGTTCTTCCGGGGCGCGGCGTTGCCGATGGCCGACGACCTGGCGCGGACGCCCAGGTCCGGGCTGGCGGTGCAGGCCTGCGGGGATGCCCACCTGGCCAACTTCGGCATGTTCGCGTCGCCCGAACGGAACCTGGTCTTCGACATCAACGATTTCGACGAGACCCTGCCCGGTCCCTGGGAGTGGGACGTCAAACGACTGGCGACGAGCCTGGAGATCGCGGCCCGCAACAACGGATTCTCCGGGAAGGAACGGCGGAGCATCGTCCTCGCGACGGTGGCGGCGTACCGCGGTGCGATGCGCGGTTTCGCGGGCATGGCCCCCCTGGACGTCTGGTACGCCCGCGCGGACGCAGACTCCATCACGTCGCTGACGAACGTCCGCCTGCGCGCGTCACACCGCAAGAGGTTCGAACGCGCCGCCCGGAAGGCCCGCACGAAGGACAACCTCGGGGCGCTGAGCCGCTTCGCCGGGATCGAGGACGGTGTCGCGCGGCTCCACGCGGAGCCGCCGCAGATCGTTCCGTTGCGTGACCTGGCCGCCGACGCGACCGACCTCGAGGCGCTCGAGCGGCAACTGCACCAGGTCCTGCTCACCTATCGCGCGACCCTGGGACCCGAGCGCCGGGTGCTGTTGGACCAGTACCGGCTCATGGACGTCGCCCGCAAGGTGGTCGGGGTGGGCAGCGTCGGGACGCGGGAGTGGATGCTGATGCTCGCGCACGACGGCGACGACGGCCTGGACCCGCTGTTCCTGCAGGCGAAGGAGGCAGGCCCGTCGGTCCTGGAGGAGTTCGTCGGCGCCGGCGAGTTCGAGAACGCGGGACAGCGCGTCGTGATCGGGCAGCGCCTGATGCAGGCCGCGAGCGACATCTTCCTCGGCTGGGTCCGCGTGGACGGTCTCGACGGGCTCCCCCATGACTTCTACCTGCGCCAGCTGCGCGACTGGAAGGGATCGGCAGAGGTCGAGAAGATGGTCCCGAAGGGGATGCAGGCCTACGGAGAGGTCTGCGGGTGGACGCTCGCCCGGGCCCATGCCCGTTCGGGCGACCGGATCGCCGTGGCCGCGTACCTCGGCGGCAGCGATACCTTCGACGTGGCCGTCCGGGCCTTCGCCGAGGCCTACGCCGACCAGAACGAGCGCGACCACCAGCGGTTGGTGCAGGCGATCGCGTCGGGCCGGATCCCGGCCGCGGCCGGGTCGTAGCCGAACCCGATGAGAGGACGACGCCGTGCAGAAGCTGTCGTTGGAGGCCCTCGCACGCCAGGAGCTGCGCCGGGCGACGGAGTCGAGCAGCGGACGGGCGGCGCACACCGTCTTCGGGGGCCACGAGCACGCGCTGCGCCAGACCCTGATCGCGCTCGTCGAGGGCCATGCGCTCGCCGAGCACGACAGCCCCGGGGAGGCGACGATCCTGGTGCACAGCGGACGGGTCCGCCTCGTGGCCGGCGACGACTCCTGGGACGGTCGGGACGGCGACCTCCTCATCATCCCGCCGGTACCCCACGCCCTCGAGGCGCTGGAGACCAGCGTCGTGCTGCTCACCGTGGTCAAGCGCAATGGCGGGGACGGGTAGCCGAGCCGCATTCGAGACCGGCAGGCGCTTGACGTCCTGCCTGCGACGGGAGAACCGTTTCCCGTTCCTGAGCACGCACACGGCGGGAGGCATCGTGGCCTGGAACCTGCGGGGCAGTTACGTCGAGACGTGCTCCTGTGACCTGATGTGCCCGTGCAACACATCGCTGGACCACGGGGCGACCTACGATTTCTGTCGCGTCTGTCTCGTGTTCGACATCCGGGAGGGCGCCGTCGAGGGGACCGACATCGGGGGGTGCAAGGTCGCCCTGATCGCCGATACCCCGAAGGTCATGACCGAGGGGAACTGGCGCGTCGGAGTGTTCATCGGTCAGGAGGCCGACGACACCCAGTTCGAGCAGCTCGTGCGCGTCTTCAGCGGTCAGCTGGGTGGTCCGATGGCGGGGCTCGCCCCGCTCATCGGTGAGATGCTCGGGGTCGAGAAGGCCGCCATCGAGATCGACCACGATGGTCTGAGGCACTCGGTCACGGTGGCCGACGGCATCGATTTCCAGGTCCAGGACATCGTTCCCTTCGGCGTCGAAACCGGAGAACCGGTCCGCTTCTCCGGGATGTTCCACCCGGTCGCGTCGGATCTGGTGATGGCCGAGGCGACCCGGTCCCGGATCGACGCGTTCGGCATCAGCTACGAAGGTCGCACCGGCCTGTCCACGGCCGATTTCTCGTGGGCGGCCTGAGCGCCGTCCGGCGTCGTCCCGACGGCGGCGACCTCGGACCCGCCTGGGCGGCCGTCCGGGTCCGGCTCGGACTCGTGGTCGCGCTGGTCGTCCTCGCCGCGATCTGCTGGTGGTGGACCGCGGAGCAGATGCGGGGCATGGACGCCGGCTCCTGGACGCCCGTGGGGGCGTTCGGCTGGTTCCTCGTCGTATGGGTCGTGATGATGGCCGCGATGATGTTCCCGTCGGTCGCGCCGACGGTCGCGCTGTACGCCCGCATGGCCCGGAGCGCTCCCGTGCTCGCCCCGGTCATGTTCGTCGCGGGCTACCTCCTGACCTGGGCCCTCGCCGGTGCCGCCGCCTGGGCCCTGGCGATCGGTGCGGGGCGGCTCCTGGACGACACCGTCATCACGGGGGACGGCGGGCGGATCCTCGCGGGGCTGACCATCCTCGCGGCGGGGATCTACGAGCTCACCCCGATCAAGGACGTGTGCCTGCGCAAGTGCCGGAGCCCGCTCGGGACCCTGCTGGGCTCGTGGCGCGACGGCCGGCTCGGCGGTCTCCGCATGGGCACCGTCAACGGAGGATGGTGCCTGGGGTGCTGCTGGGCCCTGATGGCGTCCCTCTTCGCGCTCGGCGTGATGAGCATCGCGTGGATGGCCTTCGTCGCCGCGCTCATCGCGGTCGAGAAGATGCTGCCGTGGCGGCGCGTCGCCACCTGGGGAACGGCCGTCGTCCTCGTCGTCCTCGGTCTGCTGGTCCTCGTCGCGCCGGGTGTGATCCCCGGGCTGAGCGCGCCCGCGCCCGGCGGGATGCCCATGATGTGAGTCCGGCCGGTCAGCGGGCGAGCAGCGCCCGGACGGCCCCGGCGTCGGGGCACGCCAGCGCCTCGGCGGCGAGGGCGCGGGCCTCCCCGAGATCGACGGCCCGCACCGCCTCCTTGATCGTCGCGGCCGCGCCCGGGGCGACGCTGAGCTCGCGCACCCCGAGGCCGACCAGCAGCGGGACCGCGCTCTCGTCGCCGGCGAGCTCGCCGCAGACCGCGACCAGGACCTCGTCGCCCGCGCGGTCGGCGGTGGCGGCGATGAGCGCGAGGACCCCCGGGTCCAGGGCATCGGCGAGGGCCGCCAGCTCGTCGTTGCCGCGCTCGGCGGCGAGCGTGTACTGGGTGAGGTCGTTGGTGCCGATCGAGAAGAAGTCGACGTCCCCGGCGAACGCGGCCGCCTTGAGCGCCGCCGCCGGCACCTCGACCATGATCCCGACCCGCAGGTCCGCGGGCCGGCCCCGCCCGACCGCCTCGACGGCCTCGTCGAGTGCGGCGCGGGCCGCGGTGAGCTCCTCGATCCCGGCGACCATCGGGAACATGACGTCGACGGGGTGGTCGTGGGCGACCCGGACGATCGCCCGGAGCTGATCGGCCAACAGCTGCGGGCGGGCCAGCGCCAACCGAATCCCCCGGACCCCGAGGAACGGGTTCGCCTCGTGCGGCATCGGGAGGTAGTCCAGGGGCTTGTCGCCCCCGACGTCGAGGGTCCGCAGGGTGATGCGCCGACCCGCCATGGCCTCCGCGATCGCGCGGTAGGACGCCTCCTGCTCGTCGACGTCGGGGGCCTGCTGCCGGTCGAGGAAGCAGAACTCGGTGCGGACCAGACCGGCGAGGTCGGCCCCGGTGGCGGCCCGGGCGTCGGCGACCGACCCGACGTTGGCGCCGACGAGCACCGTGGTCCCGTCCCGGGTCACGGCGGGCTCGTCCGCCCGCCGCAGCGCGTCGCCGCGGCGCCGCTCCCGCGCGTCGGCCCGCTCCCGGAACGCGGTCAGCGTCGGTTCGTCGGGGTCGACGAGGACCTCACCGGTGGTCCCGTCGACGACGAGGAGCGTGGCCGCGCGGGCGCGGGCGACCAGTGCGGCACCGACCCCGACGACGGCGGGCACCCCGCGGGCGCGCAGCAGGATCACCGCGTGCGCGGTGGGGCTGCCGGCCGCGAGGACCACGGCGGGCGTCCGGGCCGGGTCGAGCGCCGCGGCGTCGGCGGGGACGAGGTCGTCGACGACCAGGATCCCGTCCGGTGCCGCGTCGGGCTCCGCAGTGCCGCCGAGGGCGCGCAGCACCCGGTCCCGCACGTCCCGCACGTCAGCGGCACGGGCGCGCAGGTACTCGTCCGCGGCGCCGGCGAACCCACGCTCGCCCTCATCGAGGGCCTCCGCCCACGCCTGCGCGGCGTCGGCGCCGGCACCGATGCGGGCGTCGGCGCCGGCGAGCAGGTCGGGGTCGTCGAGCAGCAGCAGCTGGGCATCGAAGATGGCGGCCTCGGGCTCGCCGATCTCGCGGGCCGCGGTGGTGCGGACGGTCCGCAGCTCGTCGCGGCTGCGCCGTCGGGCGTCGTCGAGGCGGTCGCGCTGCTCGGACGGGGAGCCGGGCCGCGCCGCGGGCACGGTGACCGCCGCGGACCGCGCGACCCGCACCGGCCCGATCCCGATGCCGGGCGAGGCGGGGATCGGTCGCCGCCCGCCCCGGTCCTCGGGGGCGGGACCCGCGGACGGGGCAGGCTCGGCGGACTCGCCGAAGCCCTCGTCGGCGAGCTCGAGGACGCGGCGGACAGCTTCGGAGGCGTCGACGCCGTGCGCGCGGACGGCGACCTCGTGACTTTGGAGGGCCCCGAGGGTCGCGACCTTCGACAAGCTGAGCGCGGACACCTCCGGCCCGTCGAGGGTGGCGTTGCGCAGCCGCACCTCGGCGTCGAGACCGCGCAGTGCCTGGACGAGGCGGGTGGCGGGCCGGGCGTGCAGCCCGTGCGCAGGCGACACCGTGAACACCCCGCGCCGCTCGTCCGGTGCGTCGCCGGCCGGCGCGCCGCGCTCGGGCTCCGCCGCCTCGGCCGGCTCCGACGGGCCGAGGTGGCCGGCCTTGGCGAGCAGGGCGTCGGCCGCCTCGGCGGCGACGTCGGCCACCGGGGCGCCGCCCGCGGCGCTGACCGAGGCGACGACGAGGCCCTCGACCAGGGGTGCGGAGCTGAGCACGACGCGCTCGCGGACGTCGTCGTCGACCATCTCGAGGGCCAGCTCGGCGGACAGCACGGCGCTGCCCATGTCCATCAGGACGAGCACCCCGTCGCCCTCGTCTGCGCGGGTGACGGCCTCGCTGATGGCGACCGCGTCGGTGCCGAGGCCCCCGTCGTCGAGCCCGGCGGCGACCTCGATGGCGCCGCCGTCGTCCTGCAGCATCTCCCCCGCCAGCGCGATCGCCGCGTCGGCGAGGGCCCGGCTGTGGGAGACCACGACGATCCCGACGCTCACCCCGTCCCCTGGTCCCCCAGGGCCGTCGCCGCCGCGGCGACGAGCAACGCGGCGGACGTGGCGCCCGGGTCCTGGTGGCCGGCACTGCGCTCGCCGAGATAGCTCGCCCGACCCTTGCGGGCGGTCATCGGGGTGGTCGCGTCGCGCCCGGCGTCGGCCGCGGTCGACGCCGCACGCAGGGCCGCCGGCAGGGGCTCGCCGGCGCCGAGGGACGCGTCGAGCGCGTCCAGGGCCGGGGCGAGGGCGTCGATCATGGTCTTGTCGCCGAGCTCGGCCTTCCCGCGCGCGACCACGCCCTCGACGCCGGCCCGCAGCGCCTTCGCGAACGTCTCCGGCTCCAGCGCGCCCTCACCTCCCGTGGCGCCGGCCATCCGCAGGAACAACGTCCCGTAGAGCGGACCGCTCGCACCGCCGACCGAGCGGATGAGCACCATGCCGGTCTGCTTGAGCAGGGCGGCCGGGTCGGCGGCGGGCGTGCCGAGCGAGTCGAGCACCGCGGTCATGCCGCGGTGCATGTTCGCCCCGTGGTCGGCGTCGCCGACGGCGGCGTCGAGGGCGGTGAGGGCGTCCTTCTGCTCGGCCACGGACGCGGCGAAGCCCCGCAGCCAGCGCTGCAGCGCCTCGACGTCGACCCCCGCCATCACATGCCCCAGCGCAGGCCGAGGGTGGCCACCGGTGCGTCCCAGAGACCGACCATCTCCTCGTCGAGGCGCGTCACGGTCACCGAGCAGCCGGCCATGTCCAGGCTGGTGACGTAGGGGCCGACGAGCGTCCGGACCGGGACGACGCCCGCCTGGTCGAGCAGGTCGGCGATCTCGCCGTACATCAGGTGCAGTTCGAGCAGCGGGGTGGCGCCCAGGCCGTTGACGAACACGAGCACCCCCTCCGCGCCGGTGAAGTCGAGATCGTTCAGCACGGGCTCGACGAGCATCCGGGCGATCTCGTGGGCGGAGGTGATCGGGACCCGGCGCCGGCCGGGCTCGCCGTGGATGCCGATCCCGATCTCGATCTCGTCGTCGGGCAGGTCGAAGGTCGGGCTCCCCTTCGCCGGCACGGTGCACGAGGTCAGCGCCATCCCCATGCTGCGGGTGGCGCCGTTCACCCGCCGGGCCAGGTCGGCGAGGTCCGAGAGGGAGCGCCCCTGCTCCGCGGCGGCCCCGACGATCTTCTCGACGGGGATGGCGGCACCGGTGCCGCGTCGGCCCGCGGTGAACAGGCTGTCCTCGACGGCGACGTCGTCGTTGATGACGACCGCCTCGACCTGGGTGTCGGTCTCCGCGGCGGCGAGCTCGGCCGCCATGTCGAAGTTCAGGACGTCGCCGGTGTAGTTCCAGACGAGGTGCAGGACCCCGGCGCCGCCGTCGATGTTCTTCGTGGCCTCCGCCATCTGGTCGGGCACGGGCGAGGTGAAGACCTCACCGGCGCAGACGGCGTCGAGCATCCCGGGGCCGATGAACCCGCCGTGCGCGGGTTCGTGGCCGCTGCCTCCGCCGGAGAGCAGCCCGACCTTGCCCGGGACCGGGGCGTCGGCGCGGTAGATGATGCGCTGCTCGTGGTCGACGCGGAGCTGGGGGTGGGCGCGGTCGAGCCCGCGCAGTGACTCGGCGACGAGGTCGGCCTGGTCGTTGAGGAGCTTCTTCATGGATGCACTCCTGGAGCGGGAGCCGGGAAGCCCAAGTCTTACCAAGCCGGCCCGCCCACGTCACGAGCTCGCCCGGCCGCGAGCCTTGTCTTGTGCAAGACTTACGATGTGACGAGGCCGTCGACGAACGATCCGGAGCGGGAGTCGGGCGCGGTCGAGACGCTCATGCGGACGAGCCGGGTCCTCGTCGGCATCGCCTCGCGCGGTCTCGAGCAACTGGGCGAGGAGGTCACGATCTCGCAGTTCCGGTTGCTCTCGGTCCTCGGCGAGTACGGGCCGGTGGCGAGCGTCGAGGCCGCCGGGTGGCTCGGGTCCGCCGGATCGTCGGTCACGCGGCTGGCCGACCGCCTGGAGGAGTCCGGGCACCTCCGCCGGCGACGGGAGCCGCCGAACCGCAGCGTCGTGCACCTGGAGCTGACCGACACGGGCCGGGCCCTGCTCGAGCGCGTGTGGGGGTGGCGCCGCCACGAGCTGGCCCGACTGGTCGGTCAGTTGCCGCCCGGGGCGGCCGAGTCGATCGAGGGCTCGTTGCGGGGGTTCCTCGAGGCCGCCGGGAGCGGCTATGGCGCGGGCCCGGTGGAGCTGCCGGTCCGATGAGTGCACCCGGTTCGGACGACGACCGCTCCCGGGACGTCGCCGGGACGCCGCCGCGCCGGCGTCGGGAGCGGCACGGGGACTTCACCGTCACCCCGCGGGTGCTGTGGGTCTCCCTGTGGGCGCTGCCGATCGGGGCACTCGGGGCGGGCGCCGCGTGGCTGCTGTTGCGGTTGATCGGGCTGATCACCCAGGTCGCCTTCTTCGGGCGGGTCTCGACGACGCTGGTGTCCCCCGGGACCGCACCCCACCCCTGGTGGCTGATCCTCGGGCTCCCGGTCCTCGGCGGCCTCGTCGTCGGGGTGATGGCGCGCTACGGCTCGGAGAAGATCCGCGGGCACGGGATGCCCGAGGCCATCGAGGCGATCCTGATCGGGCGCAGCCGCGTCGAGCCCAAGGTGGCGGTCCTCAAGCCGGTCTCGGCCGCGATCAGCATCGGCACCGGTGGTCCCTTCGGCGCCGAGGGCCCGATCATCATGACCGGCGGTGCGCTGGGGTCGATCCTCGCCCAGTACCTGCGGCTCTCGGCCGACGAGCGCAAGGCGCTCATGGTCGGCGGGGCCGCCGCCGGCATGGCGGCCACCTTCAACGCGCCGCTGGCCTCGGTCCTGCTCGCCGTGGAGCTCCTGCTGTTCGAATGGCGGCCACGGAGCTTCCTGCCGGTGTCGGCCGCGGTCTGCGTGGCGGTCCTCCTGCGCATCCCGCTGCTGGGGAGCGGTCCGATCTTCCCGGTCGACACCACCGGGTGGCACATCGGAACCGGCGCCGAGGTGTGGTGCGTCCTCGCCGGTGCGGTCGGGGGGCTGCTCGCCGTCGTCGTCACCGCCGCGGTCTACCTCTCCGAGGACACCTTCGCGCGCCTCGGGTCGCTGCCCCGCCCCCGGCTCTGGCGGCGGGACCGGACCGGCGAGCGGTTCGCGGTGCACTGGATGTGGTGGCCCGCGATCGGGGGCCTCGTCATCGGGCTCGGCGGGCTCGTCGAGCCGCGGGCGCTCGGGGTCGGCTACGACGTGATCGCCGACCTGCTCGCCGGGCACGCCGCGCTGTCGCTGATCGTGGGCATCCTCGTGGTGAAGAGCCTCATCTGGAGTCTCTCGCTCGGTTCCGGCACCTCGGGTGGGGTGCTGGCGCCCATCTTCATGATCGGCGCCGCGCTCGGGGCGCTCGAGGGCATGGTGCTGCCCGGCGTGGGGCCCGGGTTCTGGGCGCTGGTGGGGCTGGCCGCCGTCGTCGGCGGGGTGATGCGCTCCCCGTTCACCGGGGTCGTGTTCTCCCTCGAGCTCACCCACGCCTGGCCGGCGCTGCTGGCCCTGCTCATCACCTCGACGGCGGCGTACGCCGTCTCCGTGCTGCTGCTCAAGCGCTCGGTGCTGACGGAGAAGATCGCCCGACGCGGCTTCCACCTCACCCGTGAGTACGACGTCGACCCGCTCGAGGTGCTGTTCGTCGACGAGGTCATGCACTCCGCCCCGACGGTCCTGAGCCCCGACCAGCGCCTGCCGGTGGACCCCGAGATCCTGCGTGCCACCGTGCCCCGACCAGGACGCGAACCGGGCTTCCCCCTGGCCGTCCCGACCGGTGCCACCGACGACGAGGGCACCGACAGCGGGGCCCTCGTCAAGCAACGGCTCTTCCCGGTCGTCGACCCGGACGGCACCCTGCGCGGGATCGTCAGCCGGGACCAGCTGCTCCACGCCGCCCTCGACGGCGAGGAGCCCGGCCGCGTGGGCGACCTGGTGAACCCCACCCCGGTGACCGTCGGCCCCGACGACACCCTGCGGGAGGTCCGCGCCCGGTTCGCCACCTACGCGATCACCGCGGCGCCCGTCGTCGACCCCGGTCCCGACCAGGCCGGCACGGTGATCGGCCTGGTCACCGTGGAGCACCTCCTCGACGGCCGGCTGCCCGACCTCGCCGAGGAGCACCACCGCAGCCGGGTGCGGACTCCTCTGGGACGTCCGCCGGACGAGACGGTCCCACCGAGGACCCCGACCCGGCGCGTCGCTGACCCCGTCTTCATCCGTGAGCCCGTCCGGCCACACCCGGGTGCCCGAGCGGGCACGGGCACCGGCTCCGAGCTCCAGCGTGGCCTCGAGCAGTGACGGCGACGCGAGAGCCGTCGACCATGTGACGCCGGCTGCTGGTGGGCCTGCGGCTCGCGGTGCTCGCGGGAGCACTGCTGGCGGCGGTCGGTCTCGCCGGGCACGTGGCGGGGGCGTTCGACGCCCGCACCCTGAGCGGGACCTGGCTGACCGCGGCCCTCGGACCGACCGCCTACGTGCTGCTCGCCCATCCCCGCAGCGTCACGAGCCGACTCCGCAACGCCCTCGTCGGCCACGTGAGCGCGATCCTGGCGGGCCTGCTCGCGCTCGCGGTCTTCGGACTCTGGACGGCGCCCTCGATCGTCGAGACCCACCACGAGAGCGTGGCCCAGGTCGGAGCCCAGGCCACCGCGATCGCGCTCACCCTGCTCGCGCTCACCGTGGCCGACGCCCACCACGCCCCGTCCGGTGCCACGGCTCTGCTCGTGGCGAGCGGCATCGCCCGCCCCGGGCCGGAGCTCGTCGGTCTGTTGATCGGCCTGGCCCTCGTGCTCCTGCTCGCGCCACTGCTCGCTCGCTTCCCCGGGCATCGCCACGACACCGCGGACGACAGTGCCGGCGACTCGCCCATGGGCTGATCAGGGCGGGCCGCCGCGGGTCGTGCGACGAGCACGACTCTCACAGACGACCATCGCGGTCGGCTAGCGGCGGTACCACTCGAACGCGACGGCCGTCGCGTCGTCGTCGAGGTCGCCGCCGGTCCGCTCCCGCAGGTCCGCGACGAGCCAGGCGGGCAGGTCACGGGGTGTGCTGCTGTGCGCGAGGCGGTGGGCGAGCCCGTCGAGGGTCCCGACCCCGCCGCCGCCGGTCGCGACGCCCGCGACGCCGTCCGTGAGCAGCAGCAGGGCGTCGCCGGGCCGGACGTCGACGGCGCCGACGTCATACCGGGTGCGGTCGAGCAGCCCGAGGGGCTCGTGGGCGCGGCCCAGGTCGAGCAGGTCGACGTCGTGACCGCGCCGACGCATCGCGATCGGGGAACCGGCGTGCACGGCCACGGCCGTGTCCCGGGCCAGGTCGATCTCCAGCAACAGGGCGTGGACGATCGCGTGCCCGTGGTGGCGGTCCCACAGCGCCTGGTCCGCGAGCGCCGCCTGCTCCGCGATCGTCCGCCCTCCGCGGCGGGCGTTGCGCAGGGCGGCGAGGGCCAGATCCCCGACCTGGGTCGCCACCAGCCCCCGTCCCGCGGCGTCGAGCAGCGAGACGGTCAGCCGGTCGCCGTCGAGCGACCAGTCGAACAGGTCGCTCGTGACGCGGGGGGCGGGCTCGACGACGGCGCGCAGCGCGAACCGGTCGGTCGCGACGTCGGCCGGAGGGAGCAGCTGCCACTGCAGCTCGGCGGCGATGCTGTACTCGTAGGTGCGCCGTACCAGTTCGAGCTGGTCGGTGGTGGTGGCTGCCAGGCGGAGCAGGACGGCCAGCGTGCGGCCCAGGCGTCGCCAGTCCGGAGGTCCGAACGACGCGGTCGGTCCGCCCTCCCCGAAGGGGCCCACGACGGTGAGGACGCCGGGGGTGTGGCCGTAGGCGTCGAGCGGGATGTAGCGCCGTTCCCGGTCACCGACGCGGTGGGTGAGCACCACCTCGGTGTGCAGCGCCTGCGCGGCCGGACCGTCGCGCACGTCGAGGTACGGCTCGGCGGGCGAGCCGGCGGCGCCCGCGAGGTGCAGGCGTTCCCGCCGCCGGTCGAGCAGGTGGACCTCGACGCGGTCGGCGCCGAGCACCGTGCGCAGCCACTCCGTCGCGACGGCCACGGCGCGCGCGCCGGGCACGTCGAGGACCCGGTCGACCAGCTCGGCGGCGACCTCCCGCGGCGAGGGCGCCGGGGGCGTCACCGCGCGGGGTCCGGGGGCTCGGCGTCGGCGAGCGAGTCGTAGGCCCGGGCGAAGCCCTCCGCGCCGAGCAGCAGCGCGTCCCGCTCCTCGGGACTCATGGCCTCGGTGACCCGCTGCAGCGCCTGGGCGCGCGCGCCGGCGAGGTCGGAGAGGACCGAGCGACCCGCGGGGGTGAGCTCGAGCAGGGTGGCGCGGCGGTTGTCCGGCGCGACCTCCCGCGTGATCAGCCCGGCCGCCGTCAACCGGTCACTGATGCGACTGGCCGTGGAGGGGGGCACGCGGAGCGCCTCCCCGAGGACGGTGACCTTGGCGTTGCCGAGGTGCTCCAGGGACTGCAGTGCGCGCAGGTGGGACGGCGAGACGTTCTCCTCCATGTCGCTGAGGACACCGACGCTGAGCTCCAGGAGTCCCCGCAGGGCGTGCTCCAGCCGGCCGGCGAACGACGACGCGGTCCGACCGTCGGTCCGGCCCGACCCTCCTGGCACAGCGCTCCCGGCTGCCTCACCCATGATCACGTGGTCCCACTCGTCCGAACGGCCCGGTGGCCGCGGCCACCTCCCCCGACGCCAGCATCATGCACGACGGTCGGTCTTGCCCGGAGCGGCGCTCCGGGCACCGTCATCCCCCGCGTCCCGCCCAGCCGCCGGCGACGGCGAAGCCGAGGGCCACCCCCGCGCTCACGGCCGCGCCCCGCCGGTGCTCCCGGTCGAGCACGGCCAGCCCGACCATGCTCGCGGCGTGGACGCCGTCGACCGCCGCGCCGACCACCGCCGACGTCCGGCCCGGCACGGCCAGGCCCGCGAGCCCCTGCAGGAGGTGCCGTGCGCCCAGGACCCGCACCACGGCGACGGTCCGGCCGTCCGCACCGGCCCCGTCGATCCGCGCGGCCACGGCGGCCGGGCGCAGGAGCAGGGCACCGCCGTGGGCCACGTGCGCGGTGTGGACGAGGTCGGCACGTCGAACCCGCGCCGTCATCCCCGGTCCTCCCGGTCGCGGCGGCCCAGCCCCCGAGCGCCGACGAAGGCACCCGAGAGCACGGTCGCCGCCACGGCACCCACGAGTGCGCCGCGGTGCTCCGAGGCCCACGTCTGCGGGTCCCTCGACCAGGCCTCGTCGTCGAACGGTCCGTGGGCGCCGGCGTCGACCACGGCGTCACGGGGCTCGTCGAGGTTGGACCCGCGCCGGGGCAGGTCGGCCCGGGTCTGCTGCCCCGCCACCCCGTAGCGCCCGAGGTAGAGGTCGACGAGTTTGGGGGCGAGGCGCTCCCCGAGGATCGTGTAGACGGTGGCCAGACCGACCCACATGTTGCGTCGCGGGTGCCCGGCGAGGAAGCGGATCGCCCGCGCGGCGACCTCGGGCTGCCACACCGGCGCCACCGGCCGGGGGTGTCCGTCGACCCGTTCGAGGTTCCAGGTGAACTGCGGGGTGTTGAGCCCGGGCAGCTGCACCAGGCACACCCGCACCCGGCTCTTCTCGTGGGCCAGCTCGGTCATCACCGACTCGGTGAAGCCCTTGACGGCGTGCTTGGCGCCGCAGTAGGCGGACTGCAGCGGGATCGAGCGGTACGCCATCGCGGAGCCGACGTTGACGATCACTCCCCGGTCGCGGGGCCGCATCCGGGCCAGGGCCGCGCGGGTGCCGTACACCTGGCCGTAGTAGGTCACCTCGGTGATGCGCCGGAACTCCTCGAGGGTGGTGTCCCAGAAGAAGGCCAGGGAGCCGACGAACGCGACGTTGACCCACAGGTCGATCTCGCCGAGCTCCTCCTCCACCTGCTGGGCAGCCCGTTCCACCGCGTCGGGGTCGGCGACGTCGCAGACGACGGGCAGCGCCCGCTGCCCGGCGGCCTTGACGTCCGCGGCGGCGGCGTCGAGGCCTGCCTGTCCGCGGGCCAGCACGGCCACGTCGTGGCCCGCCGCGGCGAGCTCGCGGACGGTCGCCCGTCCGACCCCGGCGGTGCCTCCGGTGACGACTGCGATCCTGCTCATCGGTCCTCCGTTCGATGGATGGTGCTCCCGGGCCCGGCCTCCAGCGGCGTGAGAACCGTCGAGGTCTCGAGCAGCAGGGCGTGGACGAAGGCCTGGGGCAGGTTGCCGCGCAGCTGGCGCTGGGCGACGTCGAACTCCTCGGTCAGCAGTCCCGGCGGGCCGCAGGCCGATCGGCCCCGCTCGAAGAAGTGCCGGGCGCACAGCGCGTCGCCCTGCTGGTGGCAGGCCAGGGCGGTGATGAAGTTGCAGAGCAGGAAGGCGCCCTCGGCGTCGCCCAGGGGACGCTCGTCGGCCCGGAAGCGGTAGGCGTAGCCCTCCCTGGTCAGTTCCCGCAGGTAGGACTCGAGGGTCGCGCGGCTGCGCGGGTCGTCCGCGGGGATCGCCCCGCGCACGGCGGCGAGCAGCAGCGCCCCGTCCGGCCGGGGGTCGTCGGCCGCGCGCTGCCAGCGTCCACTGGGATGGGTCGAGGTGCGGGCGGTGTGGGCGAGGATCGTGTCGGCCAGCGCCGACCAGTGCCCGGCCTCACCGCCGCCCATCGCGGCCGCGACGGCGCGCAGCCCGGCCACGCAGACCAGCCGGCTGTGCGTCCACTCCCGGTCCTCGAGCTCCCACACCCCCGCGTCCGGCTCCGTCCAGCGCTGCTCGATCGCGGCGACCGCGGTCTCCACGGCGCGCCAGCCCTCGGCGTCCAGGCGGTCCCGCCCGGCCGCCGTGGCCAGGAGCAGCAGCAGCTCACCGAAGGCGTCGAGCTGGAACTGGTGACCGCCGCGGTTGCCCACCCGGTCGCCGCCACCCGGGTAGCCGGGCACCCCGAGGTGGACCTCGTCGGGGACCGGGCCACCGTCGACCGCGTACGCCGGCGCCAGCCGGGGACCGTCGTCGAGCAGGCGCGCACCCAGGAAGCGCACGGCGTCGTCGAGCAGGTCGTCGAGGCCGGCGAGCCCCGCCGCCCGGCCGGCGTAGCACTGGTCGCGGATCCAGGTGTAGCGGTAGTCGAAGTTGGCCTGCCCGCCGGGCCGCTCGGGCAGGCTGGTCGTGGCCGCGGCGACCATCGCCCCGGAACCACTGGTCATGCCGCGCAGCACCGCGGCCGCGTGGGCGGCGTCGCGTGGGGCCGCCCCGATGAGCGGCGAGGACGGCGGGACGCTCGCGCGCCACCGCGTCTCGGTCTCCCGCCAGGCGAGGTCGGGGTCGGGGGCCTGATCGGGGAGCTCCCGGCCGATCTCGAGGACGAGGTCGTGGTGGCGCCCCGCCGGGACGACCAGGTCGACCTCGAGACGGGTGCCGCGCTCGACCGTCACCGGGACCGCGTCGCCGCCGCCCCGCCAGCGCAGCCGCAGCTCCCCGAGCCGGCCGGTCCAGCAGCCGTCGTCGTCGCGGCGGAGCTCGGTCAGCGGGTGGCGCCCGTAGTCGCCGCGGGGATCGAGCACGACGTGGACCGAGGCCGGCACGTCGTCGGCGAGGACCCGGCGCAACAGCACGAGCCGTGCCGCGTCCGCGGGCAGGGCGAGGGCCTCCCGGCTCTCGATCGGGCCGTCGGTGGTCATCCACCGGCTGCGCCAGATCAACGAGCCCTCCTCGTAGTGCCCGCCCCACACGTAGCGCTCGGTCGGGGTCACGTCGTAGTGCCCGGGCGCCCCGAGCAGCCCGGCGAACACCGCGGCCGAGTCCCAGCGCGGCGCACACATCCAGACGATGTCCCCGCGCGGGCCGAGCAGGGCGCCGCGCTCGCCGTCGGCGAGCAGCGCGTACTCGCGCAGCACCTGCGGCGAGCCGAGGATGGCCGCGGACCCGTCGGACACGTCGCGCGAGGTGGTGGACGGACGGGCCGGTGGGGCCTGGTCCTGGGTGGTCACGGGCGCTCCCGGGGGTCGGGGTTCGTCGGGTGGTGGACGGGTCGCCTCAGGCGACCCGGTAGGGCTCGAGGTCGGTCTCGCGCAGGGTCAGGCCGTGCCCGGGCCGCGAGCGATCGGGACGCAGGACGCCGTCGGGCTCCGGGGTGAGGACGCCGTCGAAGGCACGGGCCTCGATGCGCACGTGGTCGTGGAAGTACTCGAGGTGGCGCAGGTGCCACACGGCGCAGCCGACGTGGGCGCTGGCCTGGGGAGCGCAGTGCAGCGAGAGGTCGAGGCTGCGCGCGTCGCAGAGGGCGGCCACGCGGGTGAGGGCGGTGTAGCCGCCGCAGCGGGTGACGTCGGCCTGCAGGCAGTCCACCGCCCCGGCGGCGAGCATGCGGTGGAAGTAGGGCAGGTCGTAGCCGTACTCCCCGGCCGCGACATCCACGCCGCCGGGGCCGTGGTCACGGACGAGGGCCAGACCTTCGAGGTCGTCGGAGCTCACCGGCTCCTCCAGCCAGGTCACCCCCCGCTCGGCGAGCCGCCCGGCCCAGCCCAGGGCCTGCTTGCGCGTGTAGGCACCGTTGGCGTCGACCAGCAGCTCGACGTCGTCGCCGACGGCCGCGCGGGCCACGTCGAGCCGGTGCTCGTCGTCCTCGGGATGTCTCCCGATCTTGATCTTGACCGAGGTCATGCCCTCGGCGACCCACCGACGCAGCTGGGTGCGCAGCTGGTCGTCGTCGTAGGAGGTGAACCCCCCGCTGCCGTAGACCGGGGTGGCGTCGTGCACCGCGCCGAGCGCCACCGCGAGCGGGATGTCCCGCACGCGGGCGTGCAGGTCCCACAGGGCGATGTCGACCGCGGAGATCGCCTCGGCGACGACGCCGAGACGGCCGAGGTTGCGCACCGCCCGGTGCATCGCCGCCCACGCGGCGGGCACCGCGAGCACGTCGCGGCCCCGCACGATGCCGGCGAGGACGGCGTCGACCGTCGTCGCCGCCGGCGGACCGGCGTAGGTGTAGCCGAGCCCGGTGCACCCGGCCGCGTAGGCCCGGACCACGACCAGGGTCGTGGAGTCCCAGCTCAGCGTGCCGTCGGACTCCGGCGCGTCCGTGGGCAGCGTGTACGTCGCCACCTCCAGCCCCTCGAGGGGCACCACCGTGCTCATACAGCAAGTCGTACCACGTGCATCACTTCCATCAAACACGTCGTGCATCACGCACGATCTCGTGGCAGGGTGGTCGTGACCGACTCGCAGAGGAGATGGATCGATGCTCGTCGCGGACTACGTTCTCGAGCGCCTGCGCCAGTGGGGCGTGCACCGCATCTACGGCTATCCCGGGGACGGGATCAACGCCTTGCTGGGCGCGCTGGACCGGGCCGAGGGCGATCCGGAGTTCATCCAGGCCCGGCACGAGGAGATGGCCGCGTTCATGGCGACCGCCCACGCCAAGTTCACCGGCGAGATCGGCTGCGCCATGGCCACCTCGGGCGGAGGCACCATCCACCTGCTCAACGGGCTCTACGACGCCAAGCTCGACCACCAGCCGGTGGTGGCGATCATCGGGCAGCAGAAGCGGATCGGAATGGGCTCGGCGTTCCAGCAGGAGATCGACCCGAACACCCTGTACAAGGACGTCGCGTCGGACTTCGTCCAGACCTGCATGGTCCCCGGCCAGGCCCGCCACCTGATCGACCGGGCGTGCAAGGTCGCCCTGACCAACCGCACCGTCGCCGCCGTGATCATCCCCGAGGACGTCGGCGAGTCCGAAGCGGTCGAGTCGCCGCCGCGCGAGCACGGCGCGGTGTTCTCCGGGGTGGGCTGGACCCAGCCGCGGGTCATCCCACCGGCCGACGAGCTGCGCAAGGCCGCCGACATCCTCAACGAGGGCAAGAAGGTCGCCATGCTCGTCGGGCAGGGCGCGCAGACCGCGGTCGACGAGGTGATGCAGGTCGCCGAGCTGCTCGGCGCCGGCGTGGCCAAGACCTCGCTGGGCCGCGTCGATCCGCCGGACGAGCTGCCCTACGTGACCGGGCCGATCGGTCTGCTGGGCTCGACGGCCAGCGACCACATGATGAACGAGTGCGACACCCTGCTGTTCGTGGGCACTGCCTTCCCCTACGCGGAATGGTTGCCGAAGGAGGGCCAGGCCCGCGGCGTCGAGATCAACCTCGACGGCCGGATGATCGGCGTCCGGTACCCGATGGAGTCCCACCTGGTCGGCGACTCCCGCGACACGCTGTCCGAGCTGATCCCGCTGCTCGAGCGCAAGACCGACCGGTCGTGGCGGGAGGAGATCGAGCACGAGGTCGACGAGTGGTGGCGCGTGCTCGACGACCGCGCCCACGACAAGGCCGACCCGCTCAACCCCGAGCTGGTGGTCCACGAGCTCTCGAAGCGGCTGCCCGACGGGGCGATCCTGACCACCGATGCCGGCTCCGCGGTCAACTGGTGGTCGCGGCACCTGAAGATGCGCCGGGGCATGAAGGCCTCGCTGGCCGGCAACCTGGCCACGATGGGCCCCGGCACGCCCTACGCGATCTCGGCGCGCTTCGCGTTCCCCGACCGTCCGATCATCGCGCTCGTCGGTGACGGCGTCTTCCAGATGAACGGCATGCTCGAGATGATCACCATCAAGCGGTACTGGGACCGGTTCCAGAGCGCCCCGCTGGTGTTCTGCGTGCTCAACAACCAGGACCTCAACCAGGTCACCTGGGAACAGCGGGCGATGGCGGGGGACCCCAAGTTCCCCGGCTCGCAGTGGATCCCCGACGTGCCCTACGCCGAGTACGCGAAGCTGCTCGGGCTGCGCGGCATCCGCTGCGACGACCCGGACCGGATCGGCGCGGCGTGGGACGAGGCCCTCGGCTCCAACGTCCCCTGCGTGCTCGAGGTCGTCGTCGACCCGGAGATCCCGCCGATCCCGCCGCACATCATGAAGGCGCAGGCCAAGGGCGCCGTGAAGGCCGTCGTCAAGGGCGACCCGGAGACGCTCGGCATCGCCGAGAAGGGCATCAAGCAGAAGGCCCACGAGTTCACGGAGTCGATCAAGGAGCACCTGCCCGGAGGTGGCCGGTGATCGTCGATCTGGACCTCCCCCGCGTGCGCCGACACGACCCGGCGGCACCGACGGACCTCGCGTCCGCCCTGCGCGACCGGATCCACGGCGAGGTGCGCTTCGACGCCGGCAGCCGCGCCACGTACTCCACCGACGCGTCCAACTACCGCGAGGTGCCGATCGGCGTCGTCGTGCCACGCAGCGTCGACGACGCCGAGGCGGCCGTGGCGGTGTGCCACGAGCACGGCGTGCCGATCCTCTCCCGCGGCGGCGGCACCAACCTCGCGGGCAGCACCACGAACACCGCGGTGGTCATCGACTGGACCAAGTACTGCCATCGGCTGGTCTCGGTCGACGCGGACGCCCGTACGGCGGTCGTCGAGCCCGGCGCGGCCCTGGACCCGCTCAACGACGAGCTCGCCGAGCACGGCCTGAAGGTCGGGCCGAAGCCCTCGACCCAC
>JAICLN010000122.1 GCA_025925615.1 Actinomycetospora sp.
ACCCCGGTCCGCGAGGCCCTCTCCCGGCTCGCGGCCGAGGGGCTCGTCGAGGTGGCTGCCCACCGGGGCGCGCGGGTGGTGTCCTTCTCCGCCGACGACCTCGACGGCATCTTCGAGGTCCGCCTCGCCCTCGAGCCCCGCGCCACCGGACGCGCCGCGGCTCGCGTCACCGACGCCGACCTGGACGCCCTCGACGACCTCGCCGCGCGCATGCTCGCCGTCGGCTCGCCCGGGCCCGACCAGGACCTCGACGCGCTCGTGCCGCTCAACCGCGACTTCCACGCCCGCCTGCTCGACGCCGCCGACGCCCCGGCGCTGTCCGCCGCGCTCGGCAACGTCGTCCACACGCCCGTCGTCCTGCGGACCTTCCACACCTACGACGCGGCCTCGCTCGCGCGGAGCCTCGCCCACCACGCCGAGATCGCCGCGGCGCTCCGGGCGGGCGACGCGGACTGGGCGTCCGCGGTCATGCACAGCCACCTCGGTAACGCCCGCGCGGTGATGGTCGGGGCGCGGCGATGAGCAATCCGCACGGCACGTCCTTCGCGCGCCGGGTCGGCTGGGGGACGCGACCCGCCGTCGTCGTCGTGGACCTGGTCCGGGCCTACACCGAGTCCGGCGGCCCGTTCTTCCTCGGCGGCCAGGACCCCGCGACGCCGGGGCGGGTGCTCGAGGCGTGCGCTGCGCTCGTGGGCGCGGCGGGCCGCGCCGGCGTCCCCGTGGTGTGGACGGTGGTGCGCTACGCGCCCGACCTCTCCGACGCCGGGTTCTTCGCCGTGAAGGTGCCCGCCCTGGCCTGCTTCGCCGAGGGTGCCGACGGCGGGTGGGGCGAGTTGGCGCTCGCCCCGGCGGCCGACGACGCGCTGCTGGTCAAGCAGCACGCGTCGTCGTTCGCCGGCACATCGCTCGCCGCGACGCTGCGCAGCCGGGGCGTGGACACCGTCGTCGTCGCGGGGGTCTCGACGTCGGGCTGCGTGCGCGCGACCGCGACGGACGCGCTCGCGGCGGGCTTCCGCCCCGTCGTCGTCGAGGAGGCCTGCGGCGACCGCACCCCGGCGCTGCACCGCCAGAACCTCGCCGATCTCGACGCCAAGTACGCCGACGTCGTCCCGCTCGCCGACGCCCTCGCCGTCCTCGAGGTCTGAAAAGGCGCTGCCGTCCCCGTCGACGGATTCGTCCCATTGGATCTCCGCGGACCGCGGGTGTAAGCCGGACTCGACGCGCCGCCGTGGGCCGACGCGCCGCCGTACCGTCGTTACCCCGAGGAGCGTGATGGCGATGACCGAACGTCCCCTGTCCGATCGCAGGCACAAGGTGGCCGGACCTCCGACGCAGTGCTGGGAGGTGCGCGGCTGGCAGCCTCCGCCGGGCGCGGCCGACGACCGGGAGGGCTGGCGGACCCTGGCCTGGAGCACGACGCACGACGACGCGGTGGTGGTCGCGAACGCCCTGGTGGCGGGGAGCGGGCCCCCCTTCGACTACGTCGAGGTGTGGGGTCCGGCCGAGGCCGACGGCGGGCGTTCGCACGTCTGCGACCGGTTCCCGGAGCCCAGCCCGGACGAGCGCCGCGAGATGTGGCTGCGGGCGGTCACCACGACCTTCTCGGTGGACAGCCGCGGATAGGTGCGCTTCGCGTTCGTGAGGAGACGTTCACGGCCTCGACGCCGCTGGGGGAGTACCAGGGCGTCACCGACCAGGTCGCGATGTGGGCCACGCCCGGCCGTTACGACCCGGTACTCGACGCGAGCGGCTCCTCGTCGCTCGCCTGGAGGTGACGCCCCGCCGTCGAACGAAGGGCACCCTCGCTCGATCTACTCGACCGAAGGTGCCCTTCGCTCGATCCCGGTCCGTGGCCCCCGTTCCGGCGAAGGGCGCCCCTGGACGATCTACTCGACCGAAGGTGCCCTTCGCTCAGATCCGGTCCTCCCCGCTCACAAGGCGCGCAGGGCCTCCACGAACTCCGGATTGTTGAGGGCGCCGGACCGGGCGGACCGCACTGTCGCGATCGCGTCCTCGACGTCGTAGCCCTCGCGGATCAGTGACGCCGCGGCGAGCAGCCCGGAGCGGTTGATGCCGGCCGCACAGTGCACGAGCACCCGTTTCCCGGCCGCACGCATCGAGCGGACGAGGTCGGCGAGGGCGACCAGCGTGGAGAGGTCCGGGGCCGGCCCGTCCTCGATCAGCCAGTGCACGTAGAACTCGACGTCCTCGAGCGGCGGCTCCTCGCCGCTCAGGTCGAAGACGGCGTCCCAGTGCTCCCCGGGCTCGGGGTGTCCGGACTGCCACAGGCCGGGCACGATCTGGTCGGCCGGCCAGGGCAGGGGTTCCTCGCTCAGATCGTCGCGGAGGTGGGCAGGGATGTAGCCCTCGAGGGGATCGGTGCTCACACCCCAGGCTTCCCCCCGGATCAGTACATCATCCGCGGGTCGTCGTAGTGCTTGAACTCCAGCAGGTTGTTGGACGGGTCGCGCAGCACGAAGGTGCTGTGGCGCTCCACCAGGTCGTCGAACCGGGTGGTGGGCTCGGCGAACACGCACAGGTCGCGCTGGCGCACGAGCGCGAGCAGCCGGTCCCAGTCCTCGCGCTCCCGGAAC
Source organism: Actinomycetospora sp. (assembly GCA_025925615.1). Classification (GTDB taxonomy): domain Bacteria; phylum Actinomycetota; class Actinomycetes; order Mycobacteriales; family Pseudonocardiaceae; genus Actinomycetospora. The sequence goes on from JAICLN010000122.1 coordinate 2,595, forward strand.
GTGACGCCGAAGTGGCGCGGGTACAGCACCGGGTCGCGATCCCACGACTCGGACAGGTGGCACACCACCTGGTCGCCGAAGAAGTCCAGCGTGATCCGATCGGCGTAGCGGCGGGCGAGCTTGCAGCCGAGGCCCTCGACGTAGAACCGGTGCGCCGCGTCGAGGTCGTGGGCCGGGATCGCGAGGTGGAACGCGTCGTGGGTGCTCCGCACTCGCGTCACACCCCGCCGAAGGTGTCGGCGCGCAGGCCGAGGCGCAGGGTCTCGAGGCCGACGAGATCAGTGAGGGCGACGTTGCCCAGATTCACCCCGACACCGTAGCGGCGCAGCAGGTGTACCTGCAGGTCGCGGGTCGGGGCCTCGAAGAGCAGCCGGTCGCGGTCGAGCCCGGAGGCGTCGAGCGCGGTCAGGACGTCCTCGCGCGGTTCGCCGGTCGGGGTGCAGAACCCGCTGCGGCCGCTCTCGCGCGCCTCGAGGGTCACCGTCGAGGCGCCCGCCGAGACGTCGCTGCGCACCGCCTCGACCCACTCGATCGCTCCCAGCGCCATCGAGCGGCCGCCGTCCTTGAAGCCGACCTCGCTGATCACGGTGAACTCGCGAGCCACCTCGGTGACCCAGCGGGCCTTCTCGGCGTTCGACATCACGACGGTGCCGTTCGAGATCTCCACGATGGTGCAGCCGCACGCCCGGCACAGCTCCCGCCACTCGTCGACCGCGCCGGCCGCGGCGAACCGCTCGAACAGCGTCCCGCCGAAGTACGCCTCGATCCCGGCGGACCGGCAGACGTCGATCTTGGTCTTGATGTCGCGCGTGACCAGGCAGGTGCCCCAGCCGAACTTGACGGCGTCGACGAGGTCGCCGTGGCTCTCGACGACGTCCTCGAACCAGCGCGTCGGGGTGCCGGTGTCGATGGCCATCGTGCGCCCACGGGGGCGGGGCCGGTCCTCGCGCGACGGCAGGTGCAGGGGCGCGCACAGCGGCGAGTCGCTGAGCATGGGTCCTCCTGAGGGAGTCGGGGACTGCGCGGCCGAGGGGCCCGGGGTCACGACGTCGTCGCGACGAGTTCCCGGAGGTCGCGGCGGCGGACCTTCCCGGTCGAGCCGCGGGGCAGGTCGGTGAGCACGAGCACCTGCACCGGGCACTTCCAGCGGGCGAGCTGCGCGCGGCAGCGGGCCTCGAGATCCCCGGAGAGGTCCCCGGAGAGGTCCCCGGAGGCGTCCCCGGAGACGTCCCCGGAGACGTCACTGCCGAGGCTGCCGTCCCCCTCGCCGGCGGCGCGCACGCACGCCACCGGGACCGCGCCGAGCACGTCGTGGGGGAGGCCGACGACGACCGCCTCGGCCACCCGCGGGTCGCCGAGCAGGACCTCCTCGACCTCGCGGGGGTGCAGCAGCTCGCCGCCCCGGTTGATGACGTCGTCGTCGCGGCCCGCCAGGTGCAGGAACCCGGCGTCGTCGAGGTGGCCGACGTCGCCGGTGTCGAGCCAACCGTCGTCGAAGCGGTCCGCCGCGCGGCCGCCCTCGTATCCGGTGACCACGCCCGCGCCGCGGATCCACACCCGCCCGCGGGCGCCCACCGGCACCGCCCCGCCGTCGGGACCCCGCACCGCCACCTCGGCTCCCGCCGCCCGGCCCACCGACCCGGGCGGGCACGGCACACCCGGGGGCACGGCGGTGATCTGACTGGCGGCCTCGGTCATCCCGTAGCTCTCCAGCACCGGGACGCCGGTGCGGGCCCGGACGGCGTCGCGCACCGCGACCGGGAGCGGCGCCGAGGCCGACCGGACGAGCCGCAGGCGCGGCGGGACGAGGGGCGGGTCCTCCACCCGGGCCAGCACGGTGAGGATTGCGGGGACGACGTTGATCCACGTGACGTCGTGGGCACGGGCGCGCTCCCAGAAGTCGCTGCGGTGGAAGCGGCGGTCGAGCACCAGCGACGACCCGGCCACCAGGGTCGCGAGCAGGCCCACGACCTGCGCGTTCACGTGGAAGAGGGGCAGCGGGGTCAGGCCGCGGTCGGCGGGGGTCAGCTCGAGGTGCTCCGCGACGGCCCGCGCGACGTGCAGGAGCCGGTCCTCGCCGAGCAGCACGCCCTTCGGCTCACCGGTCGACCCCGAGGTGGAGAGGAGCGTGGCCGCCCCGTGGGCCGGCGGTGCGGAGGGACCACCGGGCACGATCGGACCACACACCATCGGGATCGGCCCGGGCAGCCCGTGCCGGTCGGGGCTCGCGAAGGGCACGTCCGGCAGCCGGGCGGCCGCGGCGTCGTCGGCGACCAGCACCCCGGCGCCGCACCGCCGCACCGCGCGCCGCAGTTCCGGGCCGGGGGCGCCCGGGTCGAGCGGGACGCTGCACCGGCCGGCCCCCATCACCGCGAGGTGCACGGCCGCGAGCACGAGCGGGTCGTCGACGACGATCGCCACGCGTCCGCCCGGGGCGACCCCCGCGCGATCGAGCGCGACCCGCCACAGCGCGCAGGCCTCGACCAGGTCGGCGCGCCTCAACCACCGCGGCTCGCGCGCCGCGAGGAACACCGCCTGGTCCGGCGCGCCCTGGGCGAGGAGTGCGGCGACGCGGCCCGTGGCCCGTTGCTCGGGATTCATGGTTCCGACGCTGTCGGCGTCAGCTGTGCGACGGCTGTGTGCGGGCTGGAGAAGCGCTGAAGCGGAGGCGAGCGGACACGTCGGACCGGTGAACGGTCGCCTACGCGGAGTCACCGGCAGTGCGGCGACACGCGAAGACACCCGTTCCCGACGAATGCGACATCACTCCACGAAACGAGCGGTGCCCGATCACGAATTCATCACGAGATAGGTCGAGACGTCATCTCGCGTTGTCGTCTTGACAACGGCTTCACGAAAATCGATCAGTATTCGCCGGAACCGTTCGCGGGACGGCGAGGTCCGGCGGAGAGGGACGCGGTGGCCGCGAGCGCGGAGGGCGACGAGAGGTCGACCTCCTGGCTGCGGGCGCTGGCCGTGCTCGAGATCCTCGGGGAACCGACAGGAGCGGGGGGCATGGGGGTCGTGGAGCTCGCCCGCCGTCTCGGCCGCGACAAGGCGCAGGTCTCGCGCATGCTCCGGGCCCTCGCCGTCGCGGGGTACGTGGAGCGCGAGCCCCGGTCGGCGCGCTACCGCCTCGGGGCCCGGCTCTTCGCGCTCGCGGCGTACGCCGTCGACGCGCGGCTGCGCGACGAGGCCGACGCGCTGGTGGAGCGCGAGTCCACGCACCTCGGCGAGCGCGTCGAGGTGGGGATCCGCAGCGGCGGCTTCGTCGTCACCCTCGCCAGCGTCGCGCCCGACGTCGAGCTGCGGGCCCAGGGCTGGGTGGGTCGCGCGATGCCGCTGTCCACCTCGGCCGGGGGACGGGCGCTGCTCTTCGACCACGCCGACGACGCCGTGGCCCGCTTGATCGCCCCCGACGGGCTCGAGGGCGCGGGCCCCGCGGCGCCCCGCTCCCTCGACGACCTGCTGGAACGGCTGCGCGACGACCGCCGGCGCGGGTGGGCACTCGCGCAGCAGGAGTCGGGGCGCGACCTCGTCGCGGTCGCCGCCCCGGTCCGCGACGCCACGCGCCGCATCGTCGCCGCCGTCTCGGCGAGCGGACCCGGCACCCGGCTCGTGCCGGCCCTGCCGGGCGCCTCGGCTGCCGTGCTGCGCGCGGCCGACGAGCTCTCCGCCGCGCTCGGACACGGCGTCGTGCCCAGCCCGCGGCGGCCGCGACGACGGCCGTTCACCGCCGCCACCGGGGCCGGAGACCCCGCCGTCCCGGCACCGCGCCGGCCCCGTCCCGACGACGACCCCCACCCCGAACAGCCGGGAGAGGCGCCATGACCACCACCGAACGACCCGCGGCCGACATCGTGTTCGACCACGTCACCAAGCGGTACCCGGGCCAGGAGGAGCCCGCGCTCGACGACCTCTCCCTGACGATCCCGGCGGGGGAGACCTGTTGCCTGGTCGGCCCCTCGGGCGGCGGCAAGACGACCGCGATGAAGCTGGTCAACCGGCTCATCGACTTCGAGTCCGGCGACATCACGATCGGCGGGGAGTCCATCCGGTCCGTCGACGTCACCACGCTGCGCCGCGACATCGGCTACGTCATCCAGCAGGTCGGGCTGTTCCCGCACATGACGATCGCCGGGAACATCGGGGTGATCCCGAACCTGCTCGGCTGGTCGCGCGACCGCATCAAGAAGCGCACCGAGGAGCTCCTCGACCTCGTCCGGCTCGACCGGGGCTTCGCCACCCGCTACCCCGCGCAGCTCTCCGGCGGCCAGCAGCAGCGCGTCGGGCTCGCCCGGGCGCTCGCCGTCGACCCGCCGGTGATGCTGATGGACGAGCCCTTCGGCGCCCTCGACCCCATCACCCGCACCGAGATCCAGGACGAGTTCCTCAACCTCGAGAGCGAGATCTCCAAGACGGTCATCTTCGTCACCCACGACATCGACGAGGCCATCAAGATGGGGGACCGCATCGCCGTGCTCCGGCAGGGCGGGGTCCTTGCCCAGTACGGCACCGCCGACGAGCTCCTCGCCCACCCCGCCGACGACTACGTCGCCGACTTCGTGGGCGCCGACCGCGGCCTCAAGCGGCTCTCCCTGCGACGGATGCGGGAGGTCGTGGGGGGCGACGGCGCGGTCAACGGGGCCGCCGCGGTGGCCACCGACGCGCCCGCCGTCGACGCCGAGGCCAGCCTGCGCATCGGGCTCTCGACGCTGTTCGCGTCCGGGGCGCCGGCGGTCCGGGTCACCGACGGCGACCGGCTGCTCGGCACCGTGACCCTCGACCAGCTGCAGCACGCGGTGGCGGGGAGCGCCGCATGATCGGGTCCCCCACGCAGGTCATCCCGATCTTCGAGGGCCCCCAGTGCGCGCCGGACGCGACCTTCTGCTGGGACTGGTTCACCGCGAACTGGGGGACGTTGCTCGGGCCCAGCCTCGTCCAGCACATCTACATCACGCTGATCGCGGTCGTCATCGGGCTCGTGATCTCGCTGGGGGCGGCGCTCGTCGCGTTCTCGCGGGGCTGGTTCGCCAGCGGCTTCCTCGGGTTCGCGACGTTCCTCTACACGATCCCGTCGCTCGCCTTCTTCCTCATGTTCGTGCCCATCACCGGGCTCTCCCTCACCACGATCGAGATCGGGCTGACGAGCTACACGCTTCTCCTGCTCTTCCGCAACACGCTCACCGGGCTGCGGACCGTGCCGCGCAGCGCGGTCGAGGCGGCCGAGGGGATGGGCCTCACCCCGAACCAGATCCTGTTCCGCATCCGGCTCCCGCTCGCCCTGCCCTCGATCATGGCGGGCATCCGGATCTCGGTCGTCACCGTGATCTCGCTGGCGACGGTGGCCGCGTCGGTGGCGCCGCTCGGGCTCGGCAAACCGATCTTCGACGCGATCCACACGCTCTTCTCGACGGAGCTGATCTCGGCGGGGGTCCTGACGATCCTCGTCGCGCTGGCCGCCGACGTCGTCGTCGTGTTCCTGCAGCGCCTCGTGACCCCGTGGACCCGCACCGCCCGGAGGACGTCGTGACCGCGTACTTCGCCTTCTTCGGCGACAACAGCGCCCTGCTCGCCGAGCTCACGCTCGGGCACGTGCTGCTCTCGGTGGCGGCGCTGCTCATCGCGATCGTCCTCGCGATCCCGCTCGGCGCCTGGATCGGGCACCTGCACCGGTTCTCGTTCCTCGTCGTCAACGTCGGCAACGTGCTGCGCTCGCTCCCGACCCTCGCGATCATCGCCATCGGGATCGCCCTCTACGGGTTCGGCGACATCAACATCACCGTCGCGCTGGTGATCCTCGCGTTCCCGCTGGTGCTCACCAACACCTTCACCGCGGTCGAGAGCGTGGACCCGGGCACCGTCGAGGCGGCCCGCGGGATGGGCATGACCGGCTGGCAGATCCTCACCCGCGTCGAGCTGCCCTCGTCGATCCCTTTGATCATGAGCGGGATCCGGACGTCGTGGGTGTACGTCGTGGCCACCGCGTACCTCGCGACCTTCGCGGGCCGGCAGGGAACGCTCGGCGACATCATCAGCAACATCGAGGGCTACGACCTCGCCGGTGTGCTCGCCGCGGCGACGATCTCGATCGTCCTCGCCTTCCTCGGCGACGCCCTGCTCGGGCTCGCCGAGCGCGCCCTGACCCCGACCGGCCTGCGGCTCGCCCAGCGGGTCCGGACCACGGGCCCGATCGCGGAGCCGGCCCCGGCCCCCGCACCGGCCCAGGCGTGACGTCCCCACCGCGGACCGGCCTCCCGCCGGCCCGCCCCCTGTCTCCGCCCCCACCGCGGCGGGATCGCCAGACGAAGGAGAGTCCATGTCCACCACGACCACCGGCCGTCGCCGGCTCCGGAGGCTGTCGCTCGTCGGCGCCACCGCGGCGGCCGCCCTGTTCCTCGCCGCGTGCGGTGGCGGGGGATCGTCGAGCGCCCCGCCCCCGTCGGGCGCCGCCCCCGCGGGCGCCGACCAGGTCCCGGCCGACGCGGTGTCGGTCACCGCGCAGACCGGCCAGGTCCAGCTGCCCGCCGGCAAGCCCGGCGCGGGCAAGCCGACGATCATCATCGGCGACAAGAACTTCCCCGAGGAGTTCGTGCTCGGCCAGCTCTACGCCCAGGCCCTGCAGGCGAAGGGCTACACGGTCGAGCTCAAGCCGAACATCGGCGGCTCGGAGCTGATCGACACCGCGCTCTCGTCGAACCAGATCCAGATGTATCCCGAGTACCTCGGCGAGATCGTCACGAGCGTCGCCAAGCAGCCGGCCCCGACCACGGCGTCGGGCACCTACAACGCCGCGAAGCAGTTCGAGGAGAGCCAGCGCCAGTCCACGGTCCTGCTGCAGACCCCGTTCCAGGACGTCGACACGATCGTCGTCCCCGCGGCGTACGCCCAGCAGCACCAGCTGGCCGCGGTCCCCGACCTCGGCAAGGTCGGGCCCGGCGGTCAGGGCGTGACCCTCGCCGGTCAGATCGAGTTCAAGACCCGCGCGACCGGTCTCGTCGGCATGCAGCAGCAGTACGGACTGACCAACGTGGCGTTCCTGTCCACACCGGCCGGTTCGCAGTACCAGGCGCTGGACCAGGGCGCCGCGCAGGCGGCGGACGCGTTCAGCACCGACTACCAGCTGCTGTCCGGCAAGTACACCTCACTCACGGACCCGAAGGGCATCTTCGGCTTCCAGTACGTGGCGCCGGTCGTCAAGCAGTCGGTCGTCCAGGCCGAGGGACCCGAGTTCAGCCAGACCCTGAACTGGGTGAGCTCGCTGCTCTCGACGAAGGCCATCCAGGCGCTGAACCAGCAGGTGCAGGGCAACGGGGCCGACCCGGCCGCCGTGTCGGCTCAGTTCCTCCAGGCCAACGGGGTGAACAAGTAGGAGTGTCGTAGCCGGCGGCCCGGGTCCCTGCGGGGGTCCGGGCCGCTGTGCGTCGGCCGGGCCTGTGGGCAGTTTCCATGATCAGGGGCACTGGGGGCAGGTTCGGTCGGGGTGGGGCGTGAGTGGTGTGCCCGTGGTCGAAGGGCTCGCCTGAGGTCCCTTGATCGGGGGTACTGAGGGCAGGTTCGGTCGCGGTGGAGCGTGACTGGTGTGCCCGTGGTCGAGGTGCTCGCCTGATCAGGGGCGGGCGGTCAGCGGTCGGTGGCGCGGTGGCTGCCGACGGCGCTCCGGGGCCGCGGAGCCCGCGGGGGATCGGCGCG
>JAICLN010000293.1 GCA_025925615.1 Actinomycetospora sp.
CAGGGCGAGCCGACCGGCGCGCGGCGGCGGGACCGTCAGGCCGGGCGGACGCGCGGGCGGGGCGACGACGGTGCCGGGCGCGGCAGCGCCCGACGAGGTCCCGGGCGACGTGCCCGCGGGGCGCGGCGGGCGACGGGCGCCCGGAGCCTCGGAGGTGGGGACGGGCGAGGCCGCGGTGGCCGCGGCCGGCGGCGGCCGCGCCGCGGGCCCGCTCCCCGCCGCGGCGAGCAGGGCCGCGCCCAGCTCCCCGGCGGTGCGGTAGCGCCGCACGGGGTCCTTGGCCATGGCCCGGGCCACGACGTCGTCGAAGGCGGTCGGCACCGCGGGATTGCGCTCCGAGGGGCGCGGCGGGGGCTGCTGGGCGTGCGCGCGCATCGCGTCGATGGGGGTCGGCGTCCGGAAGGGCGGGTGGCCCAGCAGCATCTCGGCGAGCACGCACCCGAGCGCGTAGATGTCCGACGACGGGCCCGGCTGGATGCCCTCGAAGGTCTCCGGGGCGAGGTAGGAGAGGGTGCCGATGACGGTGCCCGCGCTCGTCAGGTCGGACCGGCCGCCCTGCTCGGCGGCCACGCCGAAGTCGGTGAGGTAGGCGAAGACGGGGTCGCGCGCCGCCAGCAGCACGTTGGCCGGCTTGACGTCGCGGTGGACCAGGCCCCCCGTGTGCGCGGCGTCGAGGGCGCTCGCGATCTGGGAGACGATGGCGGCGGTCCGGTCGGGCGGGACCGGGCCGCGCGACACCACCTTGGCGAGGTCGGGACCGTCGACCATGCGCATGTCGATGTAGAGCCGACCCTCGAGCTCGCCGAAGTCGTGGATCGGCAGGATGTGCGGGTCGGAGAGCCGCGCGGCGAGCCGGGCCTCGCGCCGGAACCGCGCGACGAACTCGCCGTCCTGGGCCAGCGGCTCCAGCAGCAGCTTGAGTGCGACCCACCGCTCGCGACCGGTGTCGAAGGCGCGCCAGACCTCGCCCATGCCGCCCCGGCCCAGCAGCTCCTCGAGGCGGTAGCGCCCGATGCCGGCGCCGGTCCCGACCTCCGTCACCGCCACACCGTCCCCCGGAGTCGGTCCCTCGTGCACCCCTGTTCGTCCGACGCAGGTTACGCGCTGCGATCATCCCACGGGGAAGAGCGCCCGCGCGGCCGAGCCGGGTGATCTCCGGGGCCACGGTCCGCACACACGCGGGCTCAGGCGCCGCAGGCCCCGCCGTAGGTGGTGATCTTGTAGTCGACCACGGCGAGGGCGCCCTGGAGGTCCCGCAGCTGCGCGACGATCGCCGCGCGCTGCTCGAGGAGCAGGCCGAGGCGCTCGTCCTGGGTGTCCGGCCCGGCCTTGACCAGCGAGAGGTACCGGCTCACCGACGCGATCGGCATCCCGGAGAGCCGCAGCCAGGTCACGAAGGCGATCCGCCCCAGGGCGTCGCGGTCGTACACGCGGCGCCCGGAGGTGTCCCGGTCGGTCTCGACCAGCCCGATCCGCTCGTAGTAGCGCAGCGTGTGGGCCGTGATCCCGGTGATCTCGGCGACCTCGGAGATCCCGAGGGGCTCGGGGAGATCGTCGGGCAGCCGCATCGCGCGCACCAGCTCGTCGTTCAGCGGCGGCAGCGAGCCGTCCTCCGCGGCGACCGAGTCCAGGATCGCGCGCAGGCGGGTCGCCGGGTGGAGGGGCGGCTCGGCGACCGCGGGGAACTCCGCCGGCCCTGCCTCCGGAACGGTGCTCAGTGCCGTCATGACCTCGACGCTAGGCCTTCGAGTGCGCTCGAAGCCAACTCCGGGTTGCACGGGTCCGGCACGCGTACAGGGCCGCGACGATCACGTGCGCCTCGACCCCTGCGCACCTGCGCAGCCGACCTCCGCTGTGAGCGGCACAGGTGCGCACGAACCGGTCGGGCGGCACCCAGCAGGGCACGAATCAGGCGGTGGACCTGCGGAAACACGCCCACCCGTGCCACGGGAGGACGCGGCGCGTGTGGGACCGTCAGCGTGGGCGCGCTCGGCGCCGGGGAGCGAGGGCGTTTCGGGTGACGATGTGGCGTGCGGTGCGTCGGGGGACGGACCGGCGCGGATCGGCCTCGACCTGGCGTGCGCCCGTGGTGCTCGCCGCGGCCGCCGTGCTCGTGCTCGGGGCCGCCGCCTGCTCCGGCGGCGGGTCCACCTCCGCCGCGTCCTCGCCGGCCGCGTCGACGGGCGCCCCGTCGTCCGCGCTGCCCCCGCCCGGGCCCCGGGTGACGGTCGACCCGGCCGCGGACGTCAACCCGACCGCCCCGGTGCACGTCCACGCCGACGGGGGCCGCATCACCGCGGTGCACATGACCAACCCGGCCGGTCAGGCGATCACGGGGACGACCTCGCCGGACGGCGCCACCTGGACCACCGACGAACCGCTGGCCTACGCCCGCACCTACACCGTCGTCGCCGACGCCGTCTCGCCGCAGGGCGCGCCCACCCACGTGCAGTCCTCGGTCGCCACGCTGGCCCCGAAGCAGACCGACAGCGCGGCCGTCGACCCCGGCAGCACGAACGTCGGGGTCGGGCAGCCGATCGCGGTGACCTTCTCCCACGCGGTGGACGACAAGGACGCGGCGGTCAAGGCGCTGGCGGTGACCTCGAACCCGCCGCAGCCCGGCGCGTGGCACTGGATCTCCTCGACCCAGGTCGACTACCGGCCCCAGACGTACTGGAAGCCGAACACCTCGGTCACGCTGGAGGGCAAGCTGCTCGGCGCGGACCTCGGCGGCGGGGCGTTCGGCGCGAAGGACCTCCACGAGACCTTCCACGTGCACGACGCGTGGGTCGCCAAGGCCGACGGCGGCGCCGAGCAGATGCAGATCTTCGACAACGGCGCGCTGGTCAGGACGATGAAGATCAGCCTCGGGTCCCCGCAGTTCCCGACGCACACCGGCGCCCACGTCATCTCCGACAAGCAGCCCAGCGTGGTCATGGACTCGGCCACCTACGGCGTGATGCCGGGCCAGCCGGGCTACTACAAGGAGACCGTGCTCCTCGACGAGCGCATCTCCAACGACGGCGAGTTCGTCCACTCCGCGCCGTGGTCGGTCGGGCAGCAGGGCACCGACAACGTCTCCCACGGCTGCGTCAACCTCAGCCCCGCCGACGCGCAGTGGTTCTTCGACCACTTCGGGGTCGGCGACGTCGTCGAGGTGACCAACTCCGGCGGGCCGGCCCTCCCGGTCTGGGACCGCTGGGGCGACTGGGCGCTGCCGTGGGCGCAGTGGCAGGCGGGCTCGACCTGATCGGGTCAGCTCGCCCGGCAGTCCGGGTCGAGCAGACCGTGGCGCAGCACGAAGGACGCGGCCCCGAGGCGTGAGTGCACGCCGAGGGCGGCGAGCACCGCGCGGACGTGGCTGCGGACGGTGGCCACGGTGACGCCCATCGTCACGGCCATGTCCTCGGTCGAGGCGCCGGCGACGATCAGCTCGAGGCACTGCCGTTCCCGGGTTCGCAGCGCCCCCATCCGGCGCCGGGCCTCCAGGGTGCCGGCCGGATCGTCCGTGAGTCCTCCGGTGCCCTCGCCCTCCTCCTCGCCGGGCTCGGTGCCCACGCCCACCTCGCCGCGGGCGGCCCGCTCGATCGCGTCGACGAGTTCATCGCCGGACACGGTCTTGAGCAGGTGCCCGGCCGCGCCCGCCTCGGCGGCCGCCCGGGGGCCGGGGGCACCCGTCGAGCCGGTGAGCACGAGGACCCGGGTCTGCGGACACGCGTCGGTCAGGCGTGAGAGGAAGGTCGTGGCGGGACCGACGGCGAGCGCGGCGGCGTCGACGAGGCAGACGTCGGGTCGGGCTCCCCGCGTCCGCGCCAACGTCTCGGTCTCCGAGGTCGCGACTCCCGCGAGCTCGAATCCACGCTCGACGAGGAACGCCCCGACGAGGTCGGTCAGCAGCAGGTGATCGTCCGCGATGAGGACACTGATCATCGATTCCCCTGTGGTCGACCGGCAGCCGTCACTAAATCCGGTGACGCCCGTCCCGCCGTCGGGTTGACGGCCGGGACGTCTCGAAAGGGTCACGACGCCGGTGAGCCCCCAAGATGGAGGAGGATCGCGGCCGTCGTCACCCCTAGCGTGACTCCATGGAACCCGTTCGTGTCCGTTACGTCACCGGTTCCCGACTCCTCGCCGACGCGCTCGGTCGGCGCCTGGTCGCGGAGCCCGATCTCGTTCCCGTCGGCGGCGCCGAGGCCGACGTGGTGCTCGTCGAGGTCGTCGACGGCGCCGGGACGGTCCCGGACCCCGACAGGACACGGGCGGGGCGCCTCGTCGTCCTCGCCGTGGACGACGCCCCGAGCGGTGCCGTCGAGGCGGCCCGGGCCGGCGCCGCGGCCTGGGTGGACCACCGGTGCGGTGCCGAGGACCTGCTGCGGGTCGTGCGTGGCGTCGCGCGCGGCGGGGCCTTCTTCCCGCGGGACGTGCAGGCCGAGGTCCTGCGGTCGCTGCGGGCGGACGCGGCGACCGGCACGCCGTCGGGACCCCTCGCGACGCTGACCGGGCGGGAGCGCGACGTACTGGACACGCTCGCCGACGGTCTCGGCAACCGCGAGGTGGGCGAGCGCCTCGGGATGTCGTACAACACGGTGCGCACGCACATCAACGAGATCTTCCGGAAGCTCGGCGTGCACACGCGGGTGGACGCGGTGCGCATGTTGCGGAGCGCCCGATGACCGCCGCGGTGGAGCGGATCACTCCGAATGTCCGCTGCGTACAGGGCCGAACGGTGGTCGCGATGGAACTTGGCCCGTCCGACGATGGGGGAGCACACCGGGGGAGCAGAAGGGGGACCAGATCAGGAGGGGACCGAGAGGAGGCACGACGTGGACACGGGGGAGACCGCACTGCTCCACGACATCGCGCACGAGGTGGCGACGCTCTCCGCGCTCGTCGCCGCCGTCCGGGTACAGGGGGGCCTGGACGCGGCGGCCGGGGAGCACATGCGACTCGTCGAGCGTGAGGTCGACCTGCTCCTCGACCTGGTCGGGTGCTGCTGCGCGACCTCCGGCCTGCCCGACGAGGACGACGACGTCGTCGACCTGAGGGAGCTGCTCGCGGAGGTGGTGGCGGGGCGCCACGCCGCCTCCCGCGGCTCGGTGACACTGCGTCCGGGCCCGGGCATGGTCGTCCGGACCCGCGCACGAGTGCTGCGTCGCCTCGTGACCAACCTCGTCGACAATGCGGTGCGCGCGGCGGGGCCGGCCGGACGCGTCGAGGTGGAGCTGGTCGGGACCGACGTTCCCCGGGTCCGTGTCCTCGACGACGGCCCGGGC
>JAICLN010000089.1 GCA_025925615.1 Actinomycetospora sp.
ACCCGGCCGAGCGCGTCGGGAGCGAGGACGTGCACCCGGTCAGGCCGGACCGTCCGGGGGCTCCCGGCCACGGCCCGCCAGGCGGCGACCAGGTCGGCCGCCCCGGCGGTGACGAACCCGAGCCGGTCGAACCGGGACGACAGGCCCACCACCCCGCCGGCGGGCCACGCCCCGGGGGCGCGGCAGAGCCCGGCCACCCCGCAGGCGGCGGCGGGGATGCGGGCGCTGCCCGCGGTGTCGGAGGCCAGGGCGAGCGGCACCGCGCCGAGGGCGACCGCCACCGCGGAGCCACCACTGGATCCGCCGACGCTGCGTCCGGGGTCGCGGGGGTGGTGGGTCCCGGGCGTGAACGTGCCCAGGCCGAGCTCGTCGGTGCGGGTCTTGCCGACGATGACCGCGCCGGCGCGGCGCAGCGCGGCCACCACGGGCGCGTCGGTGGCGGCGACCGGACCGTCCCGGCGTCCGGCGCGCGTGGGCCATCCCGCGACGTCGATCAGATCCTTCACCGCGACCGGGACGCCCCACAGCGGCCCGCGCCGGGCGGGGTCGAGCCGGGCGGCCCGGTCCCGCGCGCCCTCGGCGTCGACCAGCACGAACGCCCCGGCGGCCTCGGCCGCGGGCATGCGCGCCAGGTGGTGCTCGAGCAGCTGGGCCGGCGTCACCTCATCGCGGGCCAACCGGCGCCGCGCCTCGATCAGCGGGGGCGTGTCCGGTCCAGCCGGCGTTTCCTGCTGCTTCACGATCGAGCCTCTCGTGCAGGCCGGACACGGCCATCTCCTTGGTGCGGGCGACCGCGCCGGGGTCGAGGTCGACGATCCCGGCGGCCAGCTCGAGGGCGCGCTGGTCGGGCTCCGGGTCGACGTGGGTGACGAGCCCGATCGCGGCGGCCTCGTCGGCGGCGACGGGGCGCCCGGTCAGGCACAGCTCGCTGGTCCGGCCCCGGCCCACCAGCGAGCGGAGCGCCCAGCCGCCGACGGCCAGCCCGTGGCCGGGTCCCACGAACCGCACCCAGGCCTGCGGATGCGCGACCCGCAGATCACTGGCCACGGCCAGTTGGGCTCCTCCCCCGACCGCCGGGCCGCCGAGCACCGCGATCACCGGGACGGGCGCGTCGATCATGGTCCGGTAGAGGTCGTAGAGCCCGCGGCTGACCCGCTCGCGCTCGGCGTCGGGGATCGTCAGGTCGGCGCCGGCGCAGAAGACCCCGGGCCCGGTCGAGGACAGGACGACGACGCGGGTCGCCCCGGGGTCGGACCGCGGGTCACCGAGCCCCGCGAACACCGCGGTGAGGGCGGCGAGCAGGTCGAGATCGACGGCGTGGCGTCGGTCGGGCCGGTCGAGCCGGGCCCGCAGGACCCCGCTGCGGGGGTGGTCCACCAGCAGCGTCGCGCTCATCGGTAGGCCGACAGGCCCGTGAGGGCCTGACCCACGGCGAGCTGGTGGACCTCGCTGGTGCCCTCGTAGGTCAGCACCGACTCCAGGTTGTTGGCGTGACGCAGCACCGGGTACTCGGTGGTGATCCCGGACCCGCCCAGGATCGTGCGGCACACCCGGGCGATCTCGATGGCCTCGCGGACGTTGTTCAGCTTGCCGATGCTGACCTGCTCGGGCCGCAGCTGCCCGGCGTCCTTGCGCCGGCCCAGCGACAGGGCCAGCAGCACGCCCTTGTGGTACTCCAGGTAGGCGTCGGCGAGCTTGGCCTGGGTGAGCTGGAAGCCCGCGATCGGCCGCCCGAACTGCTCGCGGCTCTCGGCGTACTCCAGCGCGGTCTCCAGGCAGTCCCGGGCCGCGCCCATCGCACCGAACACGATCCCGAACCGCGCCTCGTTCAGGCACCGCAGCGGCCCGGCCAGCCCAACGGCGTCGGGCAGCATCGCCGAGCCCGGCAGCCGGACGCCGTCGAGGTAGAGCGCCGAGGTCGTGGAGGCCCGCAGCGAGAGCTTGTGACCGACGTCGTGCGCGCTGAACCCGGGGGTGTCGGTGGGCACGACGAAGCCGTGGATGCCCTCGTCGGTCCGGGCCCACACCGTCGCGACGTCGGCGACGCTGCCGTTCGTGATCCACATCTTGGTGCCGTCGAGGATCCAGTCCTCCCCGTCGCGGCGGGCTCGGGTGCGCATCCCGGCCGGGTCGGAACCGTGGTCGGGCTCGGTGAGCCCGAAGCAGCCGATCGCCTCGCCGCGGGCCAGGCGCGGCAGCCACTGCTGCTTCTGCTCCTCGCTGCCGTAGCGCCGGATCGAGAACATCGACAGCGAGCCCTGCACGGACACGAAGCTGCGCAGCCCGCTGTCGGCGGCCTCCAACTCGAGGCAGGCCAGCCCGTAGCTGACCGCGTTCGTCCCGGCGCAGCCGTAGCCCTGCAGGTGCATCCCGAGCAGGCCGAGCCCGCCGAGCTCCCCGGCCAGCTCGCGCGGGGAGATCGCGTCCTCGAACCACGTGGCGATGTGGGGGCGGACGTGGGCGGCGACGAAGTCGCGCACCGTCGTCCGGATCAGCGCTTCGTCGTCGTCGAGCTGGGCGTCCAGATCGAGGAGCGCGGCCATGTCCTTCACCGGCACGACGGATCGTTCCTTTCGCGTAGGACCGCCGGTGGCGGTCAGATCATCGTGTAGCCGCCGCTGACCGAGAGGGTCTGGCCGGTGATGTACGAGGCCTGCTGCGAGGCGAACATCAGGACGGGGGTGACGACGTCCTCCGGGGTGCCGAGCCGGCGCACCGGGTAGGACTTCGCCACCTTGGCGAGGATCTCGTCGTCGAACTGGGCGCCCTGTTCGCCCTGCCAGATCGACTCGGCGCCCGAGGCCTCCGGCCGGCCCGGCGTGAACCCGGGGCAGACCACGTTGAGCGTGATGCCGTGCCGGCCCACTTCCTTGGCGATGGCCTTGGAGGTCGCGATGACCCCGGCCTTCGCCCCGGAGTAGACCGCCTCGCGCCACTCCCCGATGCGTCCGGCGTCGGAGCCGATGGAGACGACGCGTCCCGAACCGCGCTCGATCATCGAGTCCAGGCAGGCCCGGGTGAAGTTCACGAAGCCCCAGAAGTCGATGTTCACCTCCCGCTCCCACTCGCTGCGCGGCTTGTCGGTGAACTTGCGGTCGACCGTCCATCCGGCGCAGTTGACCAGCACGTCGATCGCGCCCCGTGTGGCCAGGACGCCCTCGACGGTGCCCTGCACCGAGTCGGGGTCGGTGACGTCGGTGTGGCGGACCTCGACGCGGTCCCCACCGATGTCCGCGGCGACCTTCTCGGCCTGCTCGACGTCGATGTCGGCGATGCAGACGTGGGCGCCCTCCTCGGCGAACCCGCGGACGAGGGCGCGACCGATGTTGGACGCGCCCCCGGAGATGATCACGCTCGTGCCGGCCAGGCCGAAGTCCATGGCGTGTCCTTCCTTCCGTCTTCCGGGCGGGGTCAGGCGTGCTGCGTGGTCAGCGGCTCGAGGGTGCTGACCAGCTGGTCGAGGCGTTCGAGGCGGTGGCTGCCCATCAGGGGGAAGACCAGCTTGTCCACCCCGGTGTCCAGCAGGCCCCGCACCCGGGGCACGACCTCGGCCTCGGTGCCGGCGACGGCGAGGGTCGCCGCGAGGTCCTCGGTGACGGTGCCCTGGTGCCCGGCGCGGGTGGAGAGGTGCTCGCTGTAGTCGTAGTCCGCCTTGGCCCGCGCGATCTCGTCGGCGAACGGCCGCAGGCTCGGGGCGAGGTCGGTGACGTCGGCCTGCAGCCGGGCCTGGGCGCTGGCCCAGGAGCGCACGTCGGCGATGGCGGCCCGGCGGTCCTCGCGCATCGACAACGTGGTGATGAAGCAGATCTCGACGTCGGAGCGGTCGCGTCCGGCGGCGGCGATGCCCTCCTCCACCCAGGCGATCTGGCGGGCGAGCAGGTCGGGCTGGGCCGGTCCCATGAGGATGGCCCCGTCCGCGAGCTCCCCCGCCAGCCGACACATCCGCTGCTGGGCGACGGCGACGTAGACGGGGGTCCGCGGCACCTGCTGGGCCAGCGCGTACTCGCGGTCCTGGTAGGTGCCCCGTCCGCCGGAGAGGCTGTCGGTGAAGTAGGTCAGCGCGTCGCGCATCTCGGAGATCTTCGAGGGCTTCTCCCCCAGCGCGTAGACCGCCGAGTCCCCGGCGCCGACGCCGAGCAGGGCGCGGCCCCCCGAGAGCTCGGCGACGGCCGCGATGGAGTTGGCCGTGACCGTGGGGTGGCGGGTGATGATGTTGGTGACGCCGGTGCCCAGGCGCATGGACGAGGTGCTGGTCGCGGCCAGCGCGAGGCCGGTGTAGACGTCCTTCATCGCCAGCTGGGAGTCGATGAGCCACATCTCGTCGACGCCGCGGCGTTCGGCCTCGCCACAGAACCTGGTCCAGTCCGCCAACGACTCGCGCGGGCTGATCCCGATGCTGATGCTGATACCCACTGGTGGTCCCTCGGGTCGGGCGGGCGGTGAGGGCCGCCCGCGGGCGGGTCTAACGGGCGCGGGCCACGACCGCGGCGATCGCCTCGGCGGTCTCGGCAGGGCGCTCGACGGGGATGGGGTGGCCGGTGTCCTCCAGGACCCGCAGCTGCGCGCCGGGGATGCCGGAGGCGATGATCTCCCCGGCCCGCGGCGGGCAGTGCTGGTCGGCGTCGCCGGCGACGACGAGGGTCGGTGCCTTGATCGAGCCCAGTTCCGGGTCCAGGGGGGCCGCCTTGAGGCCGGCCATGGCCCGGCAGGCGTTGGCGAAGCCGCGAGGGTCGGCGGTGGACTGCCGACGGATCAGGACGCCGTCGGGGATCTCCTCGGGCCGGTTGCGGTAGACGTCGCGGGTGTCGGCGTCGAGGGTGTCGCGCAACGTGGCCGCGTCATCTCCCCCGTCGCTCCGCTCGCCCTGGCCGTCGTCGACGAGCGCGGCGCGTTCGAGGTACCAGTCGCGGGCGGCGGTGTTGACCCGGCTCGAGGTCCCGATGAGCGCCAGCGCCCGGACCCGGTCGGGGTGGTCGAGGGCGGTGCGCATCGCGATCGTGCCGCCGAGCGAGAACCCGGCGAGGCTGACGTCGTCGAGGCCGAGGGCGTCGAGGACGGTGACGACGTCGGCGGCGAGCTGGTCGAGCGCGCCGGTCGCCCGGCCCACCGAGGTGCCACCGTGGCCGCGGAAGTCCATGAGGACCACGCGGTGGGAGAGCATCAGCGGCGCGACGGTCCGGCGCCACGCCCGGTGGTCGTCGCCGAGGCCGTGGACGAGCAGTACCGGATCGCCGCGGCCGACCTCGTGGACCGCGATGTCGATGTCGGAGCCGGTGCGGTCACTGGTGCAGAGCAAGGCTCTCTCCTTCGTCACTCGTGGAGGGCAGCGAGCGACGCAGCGACTGCCGGTCGACCTTCCCGGTGCTGCCCAGCGGGAGGCTCTCGACGCACACGACGGTCTCGGGCCACTTGTAGCGGGCGATGCCCTGCGCCTCGAGCAGGGCACCCGCCGCCGGGACGTCGAACCCGCCCGGTCCGGTGACGACGAAGGCCACCGCGCGCTCGCCGAGGTCGGCGTCGGGCTGCCCGACGACACAGGCGTCCGCGATGTCGGGATGGGTGCGGAGGACCTGCTCGATCTCCAGCGGATTGATGTTGTTGCCGCCCCGGATGATCGTGTCCTTGATCCGCCCGACGATGTGGAGGTAGCCCTCGTCGTCGACGAAGCCCAGGTCACCGAAGTGCGCCCACCCGTCGTCGCCGTACGGGCCGACGTCCTCGCCCCAGTACCGGTCCTGGACCAAGGGGCCGCGCATGCACACGTCGCCGACCTCGCCACGCGGCAGGCTCTCCCCCGTCGCCGGGTCGGTGATCCGCCACTGCGCGGTGTCGTGGGGCATGCCGACGGTGGTCCAGCGCTTGAGCTGCGGGTCGTGGCCCGGCCGGGGCACGGCCAGCTGCCCGATGTCCATGGCGCCGTAGAAGCTGCAGGTGGCGCTGTCCGAGCACCGTTCCCAGGCCTCGGCGACCTCGCGGGTCAGCGGGGAGCCGGCGGTGATGGTCGCGCGGAGGCTGCCCAGGTCGGTCGCGGGCAGGCCCCCGGCCCCTAGGAGCCGGCTCAGCATCGTCGGGACCCCGCCGAGGATGGTGGGCCGGGCGTGGGCGATCAGCGTGAGGAGCTGCTCGGCGTCGAAACGGCGCTCGTGGGACATGACGAGCGTGGCGCCGACGCGCAGCGCGTAGAGGCACATCTCCCCGACGCCCTGCGTGATCGGTGACATCGGCAGCATCCGGTCGGACGGGCGGATGTCGAGCCGGGAGGTGAAGCCCTCGAAGGTCAGCTGCTTGAGCTCGGCCGAGAGGGACGCGAGCTTGGGCAGCCCGGTGGTGCCCGAGGTCAACGCGATCTGCACGATGCGGTGGGGATCGGTCGGTCTCGACCCGGCCGGCGCGGGCCGCGGCCCGACCGGCAGGCTCTCCGCGGTGGTGACCTCCAGGTCGGCGCGCTCGGCGACGGCCCGTCCGACGCCGGAGGTCAGCCAGACCTCGTCGACGACCAGCAGCCGCGCCGCCGTGCGCGTCAGGGCCGAGTCGACCTCGTGACGGCCCAGCCCGGGCGCCAGGGGCAGCAGCGTCGCCCCGCACGCGGGGACGGCGATCTCGAGGGCGACGTAGCGCCACACGTTGGGCAGCGCGACCGCGACCACGTCACCGGGTCCGATGCCGCGCCGGCGCAGGTCCTCGACCAGGGCGTACACGGCACCGAGCAGCCCCTCGAAGGTGATGCTCACCCCGTCCCAGATCGCGGCGTGGTCGGGCCGCACGGCCGCGTGGTGCTCCAGGTAGGACAGGGCGTCGTAGCGCTGCGGCGCCGGGCCGCTCACTTGCCGGACCACTGCGGGGCGCGCTTCTCCGACCTGGCCAGGCCGCCCTCCCGGGCGTCGGCGCTCTCCCCCACCGCGACCGCGAGCCGGTCGTTGACCTCCCAGGCGGCCGGTTCCCCGTCGGTGGCGGCCACCCGCGCGACGCTCTTGGCGGCCTGCACCGCCAGCGGCGCGTTCTGCCCGACCCGGTCGGCCAGCGCCACGGCAGCGTCGCGCACCGTGCCGGGGTCGACGACCCGGTTGACGAGCCCGAGCGCGTGCGCCCGCTCGACCGGGATCGGCTCCCCGACCATGAGGTACTCCAGGGCGAGGGCCCGGGGAATGCGCAGGCCGAGCCGGAGCGCACCGCCGGAGGCGGCGAAGAGCCCGATGCCGACCTCGGGCAGCCCGAACCGTGCTGCCGAGGAGGCGACCACCAGGTCGCAGGCGAGCACGATCTCGAAGCCCCCGCCGAGCGCGGCACCGTTGACCGCGGCGATCAGCGGCTTCCCGAAATCCCGGCGCACGATCCCGGCGAAGCCACCCGGGACGCCGTTGATGGCCCCGGCCTGCCCCGCCTGGACGGCCGTGAGGTCCATCCCGGCACAGAAGACCTTCTGGCCCGAGCCGGTCAGGACGACCGCACGCACCTCGTCGTCGCGTTCGAGCTCGTCGAACGCCGTGGAGAGGCTCTCGGCCGTCTCCAGGTCGATGGCGTTGGCCCGGTCCGGGCGATCGATGGTCACCACCGCGACGTGACCGCGGCGATCGGTCGTGGCACCCATGGAGGCTCCTCCGCTCTCGCAAGCCTATATATCCGAGCACGTATAATCCGAACACGCAAGAACTCGGCGAGGATCGACCCCGGGCAGCCGAGGACGATCGGCCGGTCAGCCGAACCGACGTGGCCCGCCCGCCTCGTCGTCGGGAGCCCATCCGGGATCCCCGGCGCGGGCGAACGCGACCCACGCGCCCAGCATCTCGTCGGAGAGCTCCCGGGGCGGGTCCTCCCCGAGGAGCGCGTCCGGCCCGGAGGCGGCGTCGAGGGTGCCGAAGACGAAGGGCAGCTCGAGGCCGTGGCAGGCGCCGAGTCGTCCGCCGAAGCTGGGCGACCTCCACCCGAACTCATAGCGGTGGCCCCGACCCCGGTGGCCGGCCACCAGCCGGCGAGCCGGGCCGCCGAAGAGCAGGTCGGTGACGACGCTCGCGTAGCGCTCACCCGGCGACCCGGTCGCCTGGGCGAGCAGCCGGTCGGCGTCGGGGTGGACGCCGGCGAGCGCGGCCCGGGCCTGGTCCTCGCCCATCGCCCCGAGCGCGCCGGTGGGGGCGAGGTAGAGGTTCATCTCCTCGTCGTTCGCGCCGGCGAGCAGGTCGACCTCCGCCCCGCCTCCCGCCTCGATCGCCCCGAGCGGTGCGACGGGGAGGACGTCGTCACCGATGACCGGCGCGAGCACGCCCACCCCGAAGCCCGGGTCCACGCCATCGGGGCCCCGCAGGTCTCCCCGCCGCGTCGGGGCGGAGACGGCGTCGAGGGCGGTGAGCGCGTCGGCGATCGGGCGCTCCCGCACCGCGGCGGCGTCGGTCCCCGCGCCCAGTTCGTCGGTGAACCGGACGGCGAACGCCTGCATCATCTCCATGCTGCGGACCACCTCCGCGCCGCCGCTCTGGACGATCGCCCGGTCGAAGAGCCCCGTGGCCAGCGGAGATCCGAGCAGCGCCCCGATCGACATGGCACCCGCCGACTCCCCGAACACCGTGACGGCATGCGGGTCGCCGCCGAAGGCCGCCGCGTTCTCGCGCACCCAGGCCAGGGCCGCGAGCTGGTCGCGCAGGCCGATGTTCGTGGCGCCGCCGGGCAGCGGGAGGAACCCCTCGACGCCCAGCCGGTAGGTCACCGACACCAGCACCACGCCCGCGCGGGCGAGCGCGGTCCCGTCGTAGACCGGGGCGCCGGGCTCGCCGGCGAGGAACGCGCCGCCGTGCAGGAACACCATGACCGGCAGGCCCGCTCCGCCGGGTGTCCAGACGTCGACGGTCAGGTAGTCGTCGCCGGGGCGCCAGCCGTGGCCGAGGATCGGGCTGAGGTCGAAACCCGGGATGCCGCGCGAGGGTTGCGGCGCGTTCGGGCCGGGGTGACCGGCATCGCGCACGCCGTCCCACCGCGGCGCGGGCTCGGGCCCGGCGAACCGGACCGGCGGGGCGGCGTAGGGCACCCCGAGGAACCGGTGCACCCCGTCCTGCTCGACCCCGCGAACCCGACCCGCCGTCGTCCGTGCCTCCATACGTCCTGCCTACCTCAGTCCGTCGGGCGGCGCGGATGGGACGTGTCGTTCCGCAGCGGTCGGGCGAGGAGCGCGACGACCTCAGCAGGAGGCGGGAGCCGGCCGAGCACTCCGCGAGGGTCCTCGAGGGGCCGGGTCTCGACGAGGTTCGTCCTCACAGCGAGCACTTGCGGCGCCAACACCAGTCGCTCGGGCTAGGCGACGGGGCGCGTGCCGATGAGGACGCGCAGCGCGTCGAGCACGGCGAGGAGCCGGTCGTCGGGCGAGGTGGCGTGCCACCTCGGATCGAGGCGGTCGCAGAGGCGGGCGAGGAGGGCCGAGTGGCCGGGCCCGGCCTCGTCGACCCGGTCGTAGACGGCGTCGAGCAGGTCGACGACCGCGTCGGCGAGGCCGGGCACGAGGCCGTCGAGCCGTTCACCGGGCTCGAGGACCCCACCGGCGGCGGGACCCGGACCCCCCGCGTCGTGAATGGTCACGAGACCAGGCTAGGGCCTCCGGGCTGCCCACCGTGAGCGCTGCGTGGCCGTCTCGTCCCATCGACGTCCGCGTCAGCCGGCCCGGCGGGGCTCCCAGCGGCGCAGCGCCTCCAATGCGAGTCCGGCACCCAGCGCGACGGGGGCATCGATCAGCCCGGTGACGATCAGCGCCGTCGTCCCGAGGAAGACCGGGATCCGCCCGGGCAGGACGTCGCGGGCCACCTGCACCGTCGAGATCAACGCGCCGCTCACGGTCTCGGCCCACCCGGCGGTCCCCTCGCCGTTCGGGACCGGACGGGGAGCCACCTCCGGGGCCGCTCCGATCGGGGTGGCCGGGACCTCCGTCGCCTTCTGCGTCTTCGCCATCCGAGGGACGCTACGCCGAGGGTGGGTCAGCGGCCCCGTCCTCGACGTCACGGTTGCCGTGGAGGGTCCCGCCCTCGACGAGGGGCACACGGCGCAGCCCAGCCGGCCCGCCGAGATGCCCACTGTGCCCCTGATCATCGCGGCAGGGACAGAGCTCGATCCCACCCTCGACGAGGGGCACCTGAAGCAGCCCAGCCGGCCCGCCGAGATGCCTGATGTGCCCCTGATCAACTCGAGCTGGGCGACGAAGAACGCCGGTCCCGCCGCTACGCTCGCCCGGGTGAGCATCGCGGTGGCCCCGGAGGACCTGGCCGACGCCGTCGCGCGGATGGGCCCGGCCTACCTGTTGACGCTCGGCGACCGGCCCCGGCCCCACGTCGGGGCCGTCCACGCGGTGGTGGTCGACGGCGTCGTCCGAGTCAGCGGGGTGGGCCGGACGGCGCTGGGTGACGTCGCCGGGCACGACGCGGTCACCCTGCTCTGGGCCGCGCTCGACCCGGACGGGTACTCGCTGATCGTCGACGGCACCGCCACCGTCGAGGGCGACCGGGTCGACGTCGTCGCCGACCGCGCCGTCCTCCACCGACCAAGGGTGGCCCCGGAGCCCGGCCCGGGTGCCTGCGCGTCCGACTGCGTCGAGCTCCCGGTCGGGTCCGGCTGAGCCGAGGGTCACCCCCGGGCGTCGGCCTGCTCGAGCAGCGCGAGCGCGAATCCGGTCGCCGCCGACGCCGACGCGCGGGACACGTCGCCCGCCTCCAGGGCGTCCGCGGTCGCGCGCAGCCAGACGATCAGGGGCTCCCCGACGCTCGGGGACAGCGCGACGATCCACGCCGCCGTGCGCGCTCGGGCGTCGGCGACGTGCTCGGACGACCCGTCGTCGTACCGGGCGACGACCTCGGGGCGGGACGCCAGCAGCCCCGTCGTACCCCACCGCCCCTCCGGGGTCCGCCCGCGCAGCGCCTCCAGCCGGTCGGCGGCCGACCGGAGCAGCGCACCGTCGGGCTCGGGTCCGGGAAGGGTCACGGGGCTCCCTCTCGGGGTGGGCGTGGTCGTGCGGGCATGGTGCCCGTCCCCGGCCATACACGCTCAGGGCTTGCCGTGACCTGGCTCACTCCAGTGAACTGGAGGCGACGGTGCGGTGTCCGGACGTCGTGCCGACGAGCGCGACGAGGTGGTCGTCATGGGTGCACGGACGGCGGGCGAGACGGCCCGGAGAGCGCGCGGGGCGGGGACCGACCTGGCCCCCGACGATCCGGCCGGGCTGCGCTCGGTCGCGGTGGTCGGGCCGATGGCCGCGGGCAAGACCACCCTGGTCGAGGAACTGCTCGCGGCGTCGGGGGCGATCTCCCGCGCGGGGTCGGTGGCCGCCGGGACCACCGTGACCGACCACGACGCCGATGCGCGCCGCCAGCAGCGCTCGGTGTCGCTGGCCGTCGCCTCGCTCAGCCACCGCGGCACGAAGATCAACCTCGTGGACACCCCGGGCTGCCCGGACTTCCTCGCCGAGGTCCGGGCCGGGCTCCGCGCCGCCGACGCGGTGCTGTTCGTGGTCGGGACGGCCGACGCGGCGGAGGGCGCCGCCGCCCCGACGTCGGCCCTGCTCGCCGAGTGCCGGCGGGCCGGACTGCCCGCGGTGCTCGTCCTGACCCGTCTCGACCACGCCCGCGCCGACGAGACCGCGGCCT
>JAICLN010000343.1 GCA_025925615.1 Actinomycetospora sp.
GACGGCCCCGACGAGCACGTCCGAGCTCGACGGCGTCTTCGCGCCCGTCGTGACGGTGACGTCGGCGGTGGCCCACGCGGCGCCCGCCGCATCGTTCTTGCTCGCCCCGGTCGCCGCCGTGCCACGCATACTCACCGGTCCCTCCGGCGCGATCGTCGACACGGTCACCGGGCTGACCCACGCCACGACGGCGCTGACGCACGCAGTGGGCACGCTCGGCGGGAGCGTCATCGGCTTGTCGCCCGACACGCTCGCCGGAGTGGGCGCGCTGACCGGGATCGTGGGAGCCGGGGGACCGACGCTGCCACCATCCCTCGCTCCCACGCCGGGGACGGGCGCCCTCCCGGGCGTTGCCGTCGCGTCGAGACCGGCGCCGTCCGTCCTCCTCGGTGAGGTCCCCGCCCGCGATCCGGTGCCCGCGCAGGTCACGCCGGCGCGGCTGTCGAGTTCGGGCCCGCCGAGCGCCTCGTGGCCCACGCTCGAGCCCGCGGCCCGACTCGTATCGCAGCAGGTGGTTCCCGGCGCGCCTGCTCCCGAGCCTCTCGACGCTCCCAACGCCCCCGTCGCGCCGGCGACCCCGGCCGGATCGGGCGGCTTCACGGCGGGCTCCGGCGCGAACGCCCCGAGCGGCTTGCTGACCGACCTGCTGGCTCTGCCGGCGATCCTGACCGTGCTGGTGCTGATCGCCTGCGGGTGGCGATGGGCGTGGTGGTTCCCCGAGGTCACCGTCGGGCCTGACTGACGTCTCGACGTCCGCTGTCCTGCCGAGCGCGGGGAGCGGTCGTGCGATCGACATCTCGATCCGTTCTTCGAGACAGGCCTCATCGGCCCGTGCCCACGGCGTGACGTCTGCCGACGCGCGCGTCCGGTCGTCGTGACCGACGCGCAGCGCAGCGACGTCGGGCTCCGGTCGAGGACCACGTGTGCGTGCCCGTCACGAAGGACCGGTCGTCCGGCCCGGAGGTAGCGCCTGCCCCGGGTCGGCCGGCCCAAGGCGATCACGCGTGGGGCCACGTCGCCCGGGCACCGGCTGCGACGGGCCGTACGAGGGGGCGGCTCATCGCACCACCGCCGCGGGTTCTGCGGCGTGTGCCCCTCGCGTGGTCGTCGCCGGCTCATGCGCGGCTTCCGGCCCCCAGGCAGCGGTTGCCGCTCGACCACCAGACGTTCGTCGTGAAAGGCCGTGCCATGCGACACCACTTCCTCGTCCGCTCTCCCGTCGTCCTCGACCTTGTGCGCGCCCACCGCCCTCCTCTGCCCGTCGAGGTCGAGCTGCGCTTCGCCGGGCCCGACCCCTATGCCGTGGCGCTCGCGATCCAGACCCTTCACTCCCGCGAGGTCGTGTGGAGGTTCTCCCGCGCGCTCCTCGCCCAGGGCCTGATCGAGGCCGCCGGCGTGGGCGACGTGCGTCTCCGCCCCCTCGACACGCCTGCGCCGGGCGGTGTCGTCGAGATCGAGCTGCGATCGCCCGGCGGACGCGCCCTGTTCCACGCGCCCCACTCGGACCTTCGCATATACCTGGCCCGCACCCAGGAACTCATCGCCTTCGGCGCCGAGCACGAGTGGCTCGACCTCGACCACACCATCGCGATGCTGCACCTCGCCCCGCCCAGATCGGGGATCAGGGATCGGGTCAGTTGCTCGGGCCGCGACGAGAGGCCGCCGACGTCTCGCCGGAATCGAAGCGATCCGTCCGAGCGCCGATGAGAGCTTGGCCAGCGAAATGCTGGACGGCCAGCTCCCACTCCGTGACACGCACGACGTGCCCCGCCGGCTCCGGGCACTGGACCCCGCCGACTCGAGTGGGTCGCGTCGCGGTCCTTCCTCGACCTGGTCCTGCGCACGCCGGAGGCACAGCCGTCGTCGGGAGAGCGACGGTCAAGCGACCTGCTGCACTGGACTGCTCTCATGTCGAGCAGCCTGGAGCGAACGACGCTCCGTGTTAACGAACGCCGTTCCGAACCCGCACGGTCCGAGGCTGCTCCTCGTGATCGACCACAGCGTCCGATCGTGGGCAGTCGAACGGGGACCTAGTAACTTGATGTCATGGCGTGGGACGACTCGGGGCTCGCGATCGCCGAACAGGCGACCCGCGCCCTGGGGAGTCTCGAGCGGTACGGGCACGTGCTGCGACCGGCCGGGACCGACGAGGTGGCCTGGCGGCTCGAGGTGCTCGACGAGCTCGCCCGCGCCGGGCGTCGGCTCGCCGGGGCGGTCGGGCGCGTCGCCGGGGACCAGGACGCGGCCGTCGTCGCGATGGTCCACGAGCTGTTCTCGGCGATCGACCTCCACACCGACCGCGTCGTCCGCGAGATCCGCGAACGGCCCCGCGCCCGGGGACGCCGCGGGGTGTCCCGCCGCGACGGCGTCGTCGCGCTCCCCACGCCCTACCCACGCGCCCACGACGACGTACCGCGTCCCACCGGATCGCTGGCGCCGGCCGCCCGCCCCACCGCCGACCCCGTCGTCGACCCGTCGGTGCAGCGGGCCGTCATCGGCACCGCTGCCGAGCTCCTGATGACGCGGCACGGCTACGGCGTCGACGCGGCGTACGCGCTGATCCTCGAGCGCGCCCGGGACAGCGGCGCGTCGACCTACCAGGTCGCCGCCCGCGTCGTCGACGAACGCTGACGCCCGGGTCCCGACGACGGGTCCGGCTCAGCCGGGCAGGACGGTGCCGGTGAGCTCGGCTCCCTCCCGAACCATGATCACGTCTTCGGCGGCGCGTCCTGGCGTCGCTTGGGCGTGTCGCCACCGAAGTCGTGATCAAGGTCGTGGGCCGCCAGCGGCTCGCCCCGGCCCTCATCGCGGGCGTGCAGCGTCACCGCGTGGCCCTCCCAGCAGGCGCGCGGCCATCAGCCCAGCCCGTCGGCCGATCCGTTCACGAACACTCGGCTCACGGGGCCCTCGCGGCGTCGGGGATGCGGGTCAGGGTGCGCAGCGTCTCGGCCAGCCGGTCGCGGTGGTGCAGCAGCGCGTCGGCGGTGACGGGGCCGTCGGCGACGGTCCACGCGAGGTCGTCGGTCAGCACGCGCAGCGCGGCGTTGACGGCGGCCGCGCGCAGGCGCACGTCGAGGTCGTCGACCGGCCGCCCGAGTCGATCGGCCAACGCCGCGGCGATCGTCGTCTCGGCACGCTCGTGCAGGACCAGCCAGACCGCGCGCAGGCCCGTCTCGTGGCGGGTCAGGCGGACCACCGCGAGGACGGCCTCGGCGTCGTCGAGCGAGGAGCCGAGCTCCCCGCCGTAGGCCGCGCGCAGATGCTCGTCGAGCTCGAGGTGGGCGGGCCAGCTGCGCAGGACGGCGACGAGGTCGCCGAGGGCGATCGTGAGCACCGGCTCGACGCAGGCCTCCTTGGCCCGGAAGAGCCGCCACAGGGTCCGCTCGGAGACGCCGGCGGCGTGCGCGATCTGCTCGCCCGACGTCAGGGCGACGCCCTGCTCGCGGAACAGCCGGACCGCGTGGCGCGAGATCGCCAGACGACGGCGGGCGCGTTGCTCGTCGCTCTCGGGCGGGCGGCCACGGCGCACCCCGCCGTCGTCGGCCCGCTCGGCGCTCACGTCGTCCCCTCCGTCCGGTGGTGACGGGTTCGGATCACCTTAGCGGGGGTATTAGTGGCAGTGACTGCCACGAAGGCGGACGGTCGGTGACGAGAACACCACCGTGAGGAGTGCTCATGACCGTCGCCTCGGAGCGTCCGGCGCTGCCCTTCGCCCGGCCCAACGTGCTCGAGCTGGCCCCGCTCTACGACGTGCTGCGTCGCGAGGCCCCCGTCGCCGCCGTCACCACCCCCGCCGGCGACGCCGCGTGGCTCGTCACGCGCTTCGA
>JAICLN010000312.1 GCA_025925615.1 Actinomycetospora sp.
AGCTGCTGCGCGAGGCGTTCGAGGACATGGTGCTCGACGACATCCTCTGGCGGGGCAAGGAGCAGTTCGGCGACGGCTCCGGCGCGGGCGAGGTGCTCGCCGAGCTCGTCGAGAAGGAGAAGGCCAAGGAGGGCGCGCAGGGCGCCGAGGCCTCGACCGTCGAGAACGGCTGGGAGCTGCGCAGCGACGAGGAGATCGCCTACTACCGGACCTGGTTCCGGACGTTCTCCGGGGTGAAGCCGAACCGGACGCTCGGCGCGTTCGCCACGGCGTAGGCCGACCCGGGTCGTCCATCCCACAGGTTGGTGGTGGGCGGCCCGGGTATCCAGCCGCCATGAGCAACGTCCCCGGCATCAAGCTGAACAGCGGAGCCACCATCCCGCAGCTCGGGTTCGGTGTGTTCCAGATCGACCCGCAGGACACCGCCGCCACGGTGCGCACCGCGCTGGAGATCGGCTACCGGCACATCGACACGGCGCAGATGTACGGCAACGAGGCCGAGGTCGGCGAGGCCATCGCCACCTCGGGTGTCCCCCGCGACGAGCTGTTCGTCACCACGAAGTGCAACAACTCGAACCACGGCTACGACGACTCGCAGCGCGCCCTCGACGAGAGCCTGTCGAAGCTGCGCCTGGACCACGTGGATCTCTACCTCATCCACTGGCCGCTGCCCGGCAAGGACCTCTACGTCCAGACGTGGAAGGGCCTCGAGCAGGCGGCGAAGGACGGCAAGGCGCGCTCCGTCGGCGTCTCGAACTTCCAGTCGCATCACCTCGACCGGCTCGCGCAGGAGACGGACACCGTCCCGGCCGTGAACCAGATCGAGCTCCACCCGCACCTGCAGCAGCCGGAGATGCGCGAGTACGACCAGCGGCACGGCATCGCCACGGAGGCCTGGAGCCCCATCGGCCAGGGCAAGGGCGTGATCGACGAGGACCGCATCGTCGCGATCGCCAAGGCCCACGGCAAGACGCCGGCCCAGGTGACGCTACGCTGGCACGTCCAGCTCGGGAACATCATCTTCCCGAAGTCGGTCACCGACTACCGGATCCGCGAGAACTTCGACATCTTCGACTTCGAGATCACCGACGAGGAGATGTCCGCGATCGGCGCCCTGGACCAGGGCAAGCGCCTCGGTCCGGACCCCGACCAGTTCGACCGCTGACCCGGTCCCTGGGCCGGCCGCCTGGGTGCCAGCGAAGCGTCCCTATCGGCGTGCTCAACAGGACGCTTGCAGACCCAGTAGCAGGAAACCACGTCGTCGACGCTCGTCAGGCGGCCGCTCGACGTCGCTTCGCGAGCCGGCGGCGCTGGCCATCGAGGTGCGGGCGGGCGCGTCGCTGACCGCCGCGCTCGTCGATCGCGGCCGCGAGGTCGTCGAGCACCCGGGCCAGCCGGTCCACGTCGGGGGTCCAGCCGCGGCGCTCGCACTCCTCGAGCCAGTCGACGGCCCCACGGTGCCCGCGCGCGCCGTTGCACCGCCGGCACGCCGCGACCTCGTTCTCCAGCCACGACGGCCCGCCCCGGACCTTGGGGATGACGTGGTCGGTCGTGGCCGGGGTCCGGCCGTCGAGAGGGCGGGCGCACCACAGGCAGGTGGCCCCGTCGCGGGAGTGGGCCGCGACCAGGCGCTCGGCACGGCCCGGTTGTCTCATCGCCTCCCAGGATGCCCCGATCCACCGTCGAGCGCCCCCGTGGCGCTGCCGTGAGGATGTCCGGTGTGACGACGCCCCCCGAGGACGACGCCCCCTGGTGGCGCGACGCCGTGATCTACCAGGTCTACATCCGCAGCTTCGCCGACGGCGACGGCGACGGGGTCGGCGACCTCACCGGCCTGGCCGACCGGCTCGGGTACCTCGCCGACCTCGGCGTCGACGCGCTGTGGATCAACCCCTGGTACGCGTCCCCGCAGGTCGACAACGGCTACGACGTCGCCGACTACCGCGCGATCGAGCCGGCCTACGGCACCCTCGCCGACGCCGAGCAGCTGATCGCACGGGCCCACGAGCACGGCCTGCGCGTGATCCCCGACCTCGTGCCGAACCACCTCTCCGCGGCGCACGCCTGGTTCCGCGCGGCGCTGGCCGCCGGGCCGGGATCGCCCGAGCGCGCCCGCTTCGTCTTCCGCCCGGGCCGCGGCCCCCACGGCGAGGAACCCCCGACGAACTGGCGGGCCCACTTCGGCGGGCCGGCGTGGACCCGGGTCGAGGGTCCGGACGGGGGACCGGGCGAGTGGTACCTGCACCTGTTCGACCCCGGGCAGCCCGACGTGGACTGGCGCAACGACGAGGTCCGGGCGGAGTTCGAGGACGTGGTCCGCTTCTGGTTCGACCGGGGTGTGGACGGGTTCCGCGTCGACGTCGCGCACGGCCTCGCCAAGGACCCGGCGCTGCCCGACCTCGCCGACCCCGCCGACCTCACCGGCGCCTCGCTGCCCGTGGGTGAGCACCCCTTCGCTGACCGGGACGAGGTTCAGGAGATCTACGAGTCGTGGCGGCGGATCGCCGACGGCTACCCGGGGGCGCGGATGTTCGTCGCCGAGGCGTGGGTGCCGAGCCCGGAGCGCCTGGCGCGCTACGTCTCGCCCGGGCGGCTGCAGACCGCGTTCAACTTCGACTTCCTCCTCGCGCCGTGGGAGCCGGCGGCGCTGCGCGAGGCGATCGACGTCACCACCGGGTACCTGCACGGCGTCGGGGCGCCCGCGACGTGGGTGCTGGAGAACCACGACGTCGTCCGCGCCCCGAGCCGGTACGGCCGGCGCCCGGACGGGTCGGTCGACGTCGCGCTGGGGGTGCGTCGGGCTCGTGCCGCGCTCCTGCTCATGGCGGCGCTCCCCGGTGGGATGTACGTCTATCAGGGCCAGGAGCTGGGGCTCCCGCAGGTCGACGACCTCCCCGACGACGCGCTGCGCGACCCCACGTGGGAGCGCTCCGGGCACACCGAGCGCGGCCGCGACGGGTGCCGGGTGCCGCTGCCCTGGACGGCGCGCGGATCGTCGTTCGGGTTCGGGCCCGATTCAGGGGAGCACGCCGATAGGGGGGGCAGCCCGCCCTGGCTGCCCCAACCGGAGTGGTTCGCGGAGTACGCCGTCGACGTCGAGGCCGACGACGCCGGGTCGACGCTCACGCTGCTCCGAGGCGCCCTGACCCGGCGCCGGGCGCTCGACGCGCTCGGGGAGGGTCCGCTGACGTGGGAGTCGGCCCCGGGCGACCCGGCGCTCGTGTTCCGCCGCGGACCCGGGTTCGCGTGCGTCGTGAACCTCTCCGGCACCGCGGTCGGGCTCCCGGCGCACGAGGAGGTCCTGCTGGTCAGCGACCCCCTCGACGACGGAGCGCTCCCACCCGACGCCGCGGTGTGGCTCGCGCTGCGGTGAGGCCGGTCGTCCGCGGGGATTTGCACCCCTCGGGGGCTGGCGAGCGAGGCAGGTGGACTGGTGGGCTCCGGGGAACACGTCCGGACACGTCCGTCCCCGGGAGGCAACGATGCCAGCACCCACCGACGCCGAGTACTTCGACCTGGGCGACGTGACCCTCGCCCACGGCGCCACGTTGCGCGACGCCCGCCTCGCCTACAAGACCTACGGCACGCTCAACGCCGACCGCAGCAACGCGATCGTCTACCCGACCTGGTACTCGGGCTGGCACTCCGACAACGAGTGGCTGATCGGTCCGGACAAGGCCCTGAACCCCGACGAGTGGTTCATCGTCGTGCCGAACATGCTCGGCAACGGGCTCTCGACCTCGCCGTCGAACGCCGCCTCGCCCTACGACCACGCGCGGTTCCCGCTCGTGACCTTCGCCGACCAGGTGGCGTGCCAGTACCGGCTGGTCACCGAGCACTTCGGGATCACGACGCTGCCGCTGGTCACCGGGTGGTCGATGGGGGCGGGCCAGACCTACCAGTGGGCGGTCAGCCACCCGGAGATGGTCCAGCGCGCGGCGCCGTTCTGCGGGTCGAGCCGGACCGCGCCGCACAACCAGGTCTTCCTCGAGTCGCTCGCGACGGCGCTGGTGGCCGACGCGGCCTACGCCGACGGCGACTACCCGCCCGACCGCCCGCCGATCAAGGGCCTGCGCGCCTTCGCCCGCATCTACTCCGGGTGGGGCTTCTCGCAGGCGTTCTACTGGCAGGAGGAGTGGCGCAAGCTCGGGTTCACCTCGCTCGACGACTTCCTCTACGGCTTCTGGGAGCAGTTCTTCCGCGACGGCCGGGACCCGAACAACCTGCTCGCCATGCTCCGGACGTGGCACGCGGGGGACGTGGGGAACACTCCCGGCTTCGGCGGCGACACCGAGGCCGCGCTGCGCTCGATCCGGTGCCCGCTGCTCGCGATGCCCGCCGAGAAGGACCTCTACTTCCCGCCCGAGGACGAGCACTGGGCGTCGCAGTTCATCCCGCACGGCGAGGTGCGCGTGATCCCCGGCGTCTGGGGCCACTTCGCCGGGGGCGGGCAGAACGAGGAGGACACCGCGTTCGTCGACGCCGGTCTCCGGGACCTGCTCGCACGCCCCGGCTACACCGGCTGACTCCCTGGAACGGCGGGATCAGAGCGCCACGAGCGGGAGCACCGCGGCGGCGACCGCGGCGATCCCGACGACCATGCCGGTCACGGCGACCGCCCGGCCCGCGCGATGGCGGCCGGCGCCGAGACCGGAGCACGCCGTCGCGAGCAGCGCGGCCGCGAGCAGCCCGACCAGTGCCAGCGGGGAGCTCCCGAGGTGCCCGACGCCCGGCAGGGCGATGCCGGGCGCCGCGGCGGCGACGACCGCTCCGAGCAGG
>JAICLN010000168.1 GCA_025925615.1 Actinomycetospora sp.
CATGCTGCAGCCGGAGGCCGCGGGCGATCTCGGCCGCCGCAAGGCCGACAACATCCGGGGCACCGGCGCCGACCTGCTCGTCACCGCGAACCCGGGCTGCCTGCTGCAGATCCGCAAGTACCTCGAGGGCGAGTTGCCGATGGTGCACCCGGTCCAGCTGCTCGACGCCTCGATCCGCGGGGTGCGGCCGCCGGGGATGTAGCGGGGAGCCGGCGCCGAGGACCTCAGCGCCAGTGCCGCCAGCCGGGGTCGCCCGCGCCGCCCCAGCGGTCGGCGTCCACGCTCACCCCGGAACCGAGGCGGACGTCCGCGAACACCTCCCACCCCTCGGGCACGGCGTCCTCGTCCGGGAAGCAGGCGACCAGGGAGTGGTCCTCACCGCCGGTGAGGGCCCAGGTCAGGGCGTCGCGCCCCAGGGCCGAGGCGACGTCGCGGAGCTTGCCGGCCACCGGCACGAGGTCCGAGCGCACGTCGATGCGGACGCTCGACGCCTCGGCGACGTGCCCGAGGTCGGCGAGCAGCCCGTCGGAGGTGTCGATCATCGCCGTGGCCCCGGCCCGCGCGGCGACCGGCCCCTCGGTGAACGGCGGCCGCGGCGTGCGGTGCGCGGCCACCATCGCGACCGGCGAGCGGAAGCCGCGGCGCAGCACCTCCATGCCCGCGGCCGACCAGCCGAGCACCCCCCGGACGGCCACGACGTTCCCGACCTTCGCGCCCGACCGCCGCACCGGCTCACGGCCCTGCAGGTCGCCCAGCGCCGTGATGGTCACCACGATCTGCTCGGCGGAGACCGTGTCCCCGCCCACCACCCCGACCCCTGCCTCGGACGCGGCGTCCCAGATGCCGGCGGCCAGACCGTCGACGACGTCGGCCGGGGTCGAGGCCGGGCACGCCAGCGAGAGCAGCAACGCCGTCGGGACCGCACCCATGGCCGCCACGTCGGCGAGGTTGGCCGCCACGGCCTTGCGCCCCACCTGTTCGGGGCCGGACCAGTCGAGGCGGAAGTGCACGCCCTGGACCAGGGTGTCGACGGTGGCGACGACGCGGCCGTCGGGGGCCGCCACCACCGCGGCGTCGTCGCCCGGGCCGAGCAGCGTCCCCTCGGGCTGGGGCCGGTCGGCGGTGATGCGGTCGATCACACCGAACTCGCCCACGTCGGCCACGGTGCCCGACCCGGCGCTGGTCAGCCGCGTCGAGCCCCGCTCCGCTGCCTCTCCCGACCCACGGGTCGAGCTCCGCTTCGCTGCGTCTCCCGTCCCCCGGGTCGAGCTCCGCTCCGCTCCGTCTCCCGTCCGGCTCACCCGTCTGCTCCCTGCGGTACCTTCCGACCGAACGCGTCACGACCCGTGCACGGCGTCCCCTCACGCGGCGGGCGTTCGTGCCCGACCCCCGAGGAGGCCCGTCCGTGGTCCAGGCCTACATCCTGATCCAGACCGAGGTCGGCCGAGCGGCCGCGGTCGCGTCGGACGTGGCCGGGATCGAGGGGGTCAGCCGGGCGGAGGACGTGACCGGGCCCTACGACGTCGTCGTGCACGTCGAGGCCTCCGACACGGGCACGCTCGAGGACCAGGTCATCGCGGCCATCCAGAAGATCCCCGGCATCACGCGCACCCTCACCTGTCCGGTGGTGTCCGCCGTGGCCCGCTCGACCACGGCCTGACCCCGTACCGGCGGTGACCCCCACACGCGCTCCGGAGCTGGACCGCAGGCTCCCCCGGATCCTGCTCGGGCTGGCGCTCGCGCTGCCCGTCCTGCTCGTCGTCGGTGTCCTGGTCGCCTCGCAGGTCCTGGGCCGCCAGGCCGACCCCGATCCGGCGACCGGCCCCCTCGCGCTCGGTCCCGTCCCGGTGCCCGCCGCCGCGTCCGCGGACTGCGCGCGGCTGCTCTCGGGGCTCCCGGGCGACATCAACACCGGCGACGGGCTGCTGCCGCGTCGCGCGCTGGCCGACCCGGTGCCCGCCGGGACCGTGGCCTGGGGCGGGGAGCTGGAGGCGTCGGGACGTCCCGAGGACCAGCCGATCGTCCTGCGCTGCGGCCTGCCGACCCCGCCGGAGCTCACCCCGACGAGCCCGCTGCTCGACGTCGACGGCGTCGACTGGCTACGCATTCCCGGCGAGGGGGCCTCGACGTGGGTGACGACCGACCGCGCGGTGTTCGTCGGGCTCACGCTCCCCGACGGCATCGGCAGCGGCGCCATCCAGGACGTCTCGCGGGGAGTGAAGATCACCCTGGTGAGCCGGGACACGACGCCCCCGGCGCCGACCCCGACGCGCTGACGCCGAGGTCCACCCTCACCGGACACCGGTGCCGTGGGCGAGGGCGATGTCGACGAGCGTCGTGAGCAACGTGGCGTAGTCGACGCCGGTGGTGGCCCACATGCGGGGGTAGAGCGAGGTGGCGGTGAACCCCGGCATCGTGTTCAGCTCGTTGACCAGCACCCGGCCGTCGTCGGTGACGAAGAAGTCGACCCTCGCGAGCCCGGCGCAGTCCATCGTCCGGAACACCTGGACCGCCTGCTCGCGGACGGTGTCGGCGAGCGCGTCGTCGAGCTTGGCAGGGACGTCGAGCTCGCAGCTGTCGTCGAGGTACTTGGTGTCGAAGTCGTACCAGTCGTCGGCGCCGGGCAGCCGGATCTCGGCGGGGACGCTGGCCTCGACCCGGCCGTCGGGGAACTGCAGCACCCCGCACTCGATCTCGCGGCCGGCGACGGCGGCCTCGACGAGGACCTTGGGGTCGCTCCCGCGGGCGAAGGCGACGGCGTCCGGGACGTCCTCCCAGGCGGTGACCCGGCGGATGCCCACCGACGAGCCCGCGCGGGAGGGCTTGACGAACACCGGCAGGCCGAGCCGGTCGCGCTCGGCGGCGGTGAGGTCGGTGGCGGTGCGGTCGAGCGCGACGGCGTCGCCGGTCCCCAGCCCGGCGTCGCGCAGCAGCGCCTTCGTCACGACCTTGTCCATCGAGGCGGCGCTCGCGCAGACCCCGGCGCCCACGTAGGGGATGCCGGCCGTCTCGAGCAGCCCCTGTACCTCGCCGTCCTCGCCCGCCGGTCCGTGCAGGACGGGGAAGACGGCGTCGACGGTCGCGAGGACCGCGCCCCGGCGCCCGTCGGCGAGGCTGATCAGCTGGCGCCGGGTGGGGTCGGGCAGCAGCGCGACCGGCTCGCCCGCGTCCGCCGTGACCTCGGGGAGCTCGCGTCCGTGCAGCCGCCACCGGGTGGTGTCGTCGCCGGTGGCGAGCCACTCGCCGGCGCGGGTGATGCCGACGGGGACGACGTCGTAGCGGTCGAGGTCGAGGTGGTCCAGGATCGCGCCCGCGGAGACGCAGGACACGGCGTGCTCCCCCGAGCGTCCCCCGAAGAGGACCAGCAGGGTCGGGCGCCGTCCGGGTGCTCCCATGCGGGCGGAGCCTACGCGGGGCCCACGTCCGGGCGACGCGGCGTGTCGCGGACGTCGGCGAGTGTCGCGCGCAGCCGGACCAGGGCCTCCGCGAGCACGGTCCGCGTCGGGGACGCCCAGCCGACGAGGACCCCGTGCACGGTCGGGGCACTCGCCTGGTGGTGCGCGGAGAGTCCGTCGACGAGCAGGCCGGCCGCCGTCGCGCGGGCCACGACCGCCGTCTCGTCGGCCGCCGAGGCCAGCGGCACCACGAGGTGCGCCCCCGCCCGGTCCCCGACGACGCCGTGCCCGGCCTCGCCGACCGCCGCCACGACGAGGGCGCGGCGGGCCGCCAGCTCACGGCGCAGCCGGGCGAGGTGCCGGCCCAGGGCCCCGTCGGCCGCCCACGCCGCGAGCACCGCCTGCCCGGCGGGCGCCGGCCGCGTCCCGGTCGTCCACCGGTCGGCCAGGACGGCGTCGCGGAGTCCGGGCGGGGCCACCATCCAGCCCACGCCGAGCGTCGGGGTCGCGATCTTGCTGGCCGTGCCGAGGTGCACGACGACGTCGGGCGCGAGCGCGGCGAGCACCGGCAGCGGCGCCACGTCGTAGCGCAGCTCGCCGTCGTAGTCGTCCTCGACCACGACGAACCCCTCGGAGCGGGCCCGCCGTGCGAGCTCCCCGCGCCGCGCGACGGGCAGCCGGCCGCCGAGGGGGTACTGGTGGGCGGGGCTCACGTAGACGACGTCGAGGCCGGCCGGGACGGCGTCGACGACGAGCCCGTCCGCATCCACCGCGAGCGGGACGACCGCGTGCCCGGCCACCCGCGCGACGCCGGCCGCGCGGCGGTAGCCGGGGTCCTCGATCCCGACCCGCAGCGTCCGCCCGCGCTCGACCCGCAGCACGGCGAGGAGCTCGGCGAACCCCGAGGTCGTGCCGGCGGTCGCGAGGAGCCCGTCCGCGCCGGTGGCGATCCCCCGGTGGCGCAGCAGGTGCTCGGCGACGGCGGCGCGGAAGCCGTCCGAGCCGGCGTGCTCGGGGCGGGCGGCCGGGTCGAGGTCGCCCGCACGACGCCAGGCCCGGCGCCATGCGGCCGTGTCGAGCACCTCGAGGCAGGGGGCGCCGGGGCGGAGGTCGATCGACGACGGGGCCTTCCTGTCACTGGACGCAAGCCCTATCGGCGTGCTCGTCCTGATCGCTTCGCTTGCACGAGGAGCACCGGGAGGGCCGATCACGGGATCCGGCGGCGCCGCCGTCACGACCGTCCCCGACCCGTGCCGGGCGCCCAGCCAGCCCTCGGCCACCAGTTGGTCGTACGCCGCGGACGTGACCGTCCGGCTGACGCCGAGCTCGCGGGCGAGCACCCGCGTCGCCGGCACCCGGTCCCCGGGCCGGAGACGCCCGTCGAGCGCGGCGCGGCGCAGCGCGTCGGCGAGCTGGACCGGGAGCGGGACCCCCGACCCGCGGTCGAGGCCCAGGACGACCGACGACACCGGGCTCGCCACGAATGGCCTCCTCGATCGGCGCGGAAATGGCCCTCGCAGCATGCCACCGGGAGCGGCGATCATCGAGTCCGTGACCCTCTCCGCCACCCCCCGCACCCAGCTCCGCCGCAAGCGCGAACGCCAGGCCGACGACCGCGCCGTCCTGCACGCCGTCCTGGACGAGGCCCTCGTCTGCCACCTCGGGCTCGTCGACGGCGACGGGGCGCCGCTGGTGCTGCCGACGATGCACGCTCGGATCGGCGACGTCGTCTACGTCCACGGGTCGACCGGGGCGGCGAGCCTGGCCGCCGAGCGGGAGGTGTGCCTGACGGTGACGCTGCTCGACGGGCTCGTGCTCGCCCGCAGCGTGTTCTCGCACTCGGCGAACTACCGCAGCGCCGTCGTCCGGGGCCGCGCCCGTCGCGTGACCGACCCGGAGGAGCAGATGCGGGCCCTGGAGGCCGTCGTCGAGCACCTGACGCCGGGCCAGTGGGACCACGCACGCCGCCCCGACCGCCGCGAGGCCGCCGCGACGGCCGTGCTCGCGCTCGATCTCGCCGAGGCCAGCGTGAAGATCCGCCAGGGTCCGCCCGGCGACCCGGAGGAGGTCGAGGGCGGCGACCGGCGGTGGGCCGGCGTGGTGCCGATCAGCACGGTCCTCGGCGCGCCCGAGACCTGCCCGGCGCTGCCCGACGACGTGGCGGTGCCGGAGCACGTGCGGGCGTGGGCGGGGTAGGCCCGGCGCGATCGACGATGTGGCTTTTCAGACCCTATCGGCGTGCTGTATTGGATCTTGTGTCTGCGATGCGACATCGCTGACACCGGAATCAGGCCGGGACGAGCGCCCGATCCGCCGCGGGAGCGACCCGACGACGCAGCTGCACCGTCGTGCCGGTGGCTCCGGCGACCACCGTGGCGTGCGCGAGGGTGTGCATGAGCGGCAGCCCACGACCGCGCCAGCCGGGCTCCCGGGCGCGCCGCCAGGCCCCGTCGTCGGAGATCGTGACGACGAGATCGCGGCCGCCGGACAGCGGCGGGGACACCGCGGCCCAGAGCCGCATCTCACCGCCGGCCGGGGTGGTGGCGTACGCGTGGTCGACCACGTTGGCAAGGGCCTCGTAGACGGCGAGCGTGAGGTCGTCGGCGGTGTCCGGGTCGGCCAGCTCCTCGATCCACTCCCGGAAGCTCCGCCGGATGGCGGACGCGTCGGCGCGGCTGGCCGGCGCGGACAGGGTCAGCGACCCGCCGGTACCGGCCGCACCGACCCGGGGCGGTCCCATCCGCTGCAGCACGTCCACGGGGCGAGGATTTCCTCGACCGAACCGTGACCAAACGCGGTCGTCACCTCTCGTACACCTGACGCGGCCGGGATCACTCCGGCTTGCGTTCGCGGTTGATCAGCTCGTCACCGACGTCGCGCGCCGAGACGTCTCCGGCGCACACCCGGCGCACCGCGTCCACGATCGGCGTATCGACCTCGTGACGCCGCGCCAGCTCTCCGATGGCCTCGCAGGACTTGACTCCCTCGGCGACCTGGCCGTGGTTGGCCTCCTCGGCCTCGGCGACCGACATCCCGGCGCCCAGCGAGGCACCGAAGCGGCGGTTGCGCGACAGCGGCGAGGAGCAGGTCGCGACGAGGTCGCCCATGCCGGCCAGGCCGGCGAGGGTGAGCGCCTGCCCGCCGAGGGCGACGGTGAGCCGCGAGATCTCGGCGAGCCCGCGAGTGATGAGCGAGGCCGTGGTGTTGTCGCCGTAGCCGAGCCCGGACGCCATCCCGCAGGCCAGCGCGATGACGTTCTTGCACGCGCCCCCGAGCTCGCAGCCGATGACGTCGACGTTGGTGTAGGGCTTGAAGTAGCCGGTGGAGCAGGCGTGCTGCACCGCGACGGCCCGCTCGTGGTCCGAGCAGGCGACGACGGTCGCCGTGGGCTGCTCGGCGGCGATCTCGCCCGCGAGGTTCGGTCCGCTGACCACGGCGATGCGGCCGGTGTCCACCCCGCCCGCGTCCGCGACGACCTCGCTCATCCGCTTGAGCGTCCCCATCTCGACGCCCTTGGCCAGGCTGACCACGGTCGCGTCCGGGGGCAGGACCCCGCGCCAGCCCTCGAGGTGGGACCGCAACTTCTGCGCGGGGATCGCGAGGACCACCGCGCTGACGCCGTCGAGCGCCTCCCCGGCGTCGTGCGTGGCCCGCAGCCGCTTGGGCAGGACGACGTCGGGCAGGTACTCGGCGTTGACGTGGTCGGCCTCGATCGCGTCGGCGACCTCCTGGCGGCGCGCCCACAGGCACACGTCGGTCCCCGCGTCCGCGAGCACCTTCGCGAACGTCGTGCCCCACGAGCCCGCTCCCAGCACGGCGTAGCCGCTCATCCCACCGTCCCCGCTCCGGGTGCGCCCGAGGCCGCGTCGGGGGCCTTCTCGCCCCGGACCTCCTCGAGCAGCTCGCGCACGGCGGCCATCATCCGCCGGGTCGTCTCCCGCAGCAGCGCCGCACCCGGGCCCTTCTCCCCCACGCGTGCCCGCAGGTCGTCCAGGTCGATCGGCGTGCCCGCCCGCACCGTCACGGTGGCACCGAAGGGCGAGGGCCGGACCCGCTTGCGGTAGTGGTCGTAGATCGCCAGCGTGCCCCAGTGCACCGTCGGGATCACCGGGACGTCGCTCGCGAGGGCGAGGCGTGCGGCCCCGGAGCGCGCCTCCATCGGCCAGCCCTCGGGGTCCCGGGTGATGGTGCCCTCGGGGTAGATCACGACCACGCCGTCGTCGGCGAAGGCCCGCCGGGCCGCCTCGATGCTCGCGCCCGCGTCCCGGGAACCGCGCGACACCGGGATCTGGCGGCTGCCGGCCAGGACCCGGCCGAACACCGGCACCTTCCACAGCGAGTCCTTCGCGAGGAAGCGCGGGGTGCGGCGGGCCCGGTGGACGAACACCGCGGTGTAGACCGGGTCGAGGTAGGAGACGTGGTTGCACACCAGCATCGCCGGGCCCTCGGCGGGGACGTTCTCCAGGCCGATCATCCGGCGCCGGGCGACCCCCAGGGTGATCGGGTAGAACACCGCCGCGCTCAGCGCCACCCAGGGGCCACCGGGCTCCCGGCGCCGGCGGCGCACCTCGTCGGGCATCGCCACCGCGTCACCGGGGCCCGTCCGCTTCGCCACTGCCGGTGTCCTCCTCGCCGCTGCCCCCACCGTCCGCCGGCGCAGTGTCCCCCGGTCGGTGATCGTTCGTCCACACTCCCCGGAACGAAGGAGTGCACGGCGACCGGCCGTCGGGCGGAGACTGGTCGTCATGCCCGTCGCGGTGGACCTCGTGGTCCCCATCAAGGAGCTCCGGCGCGCCAAGTCGCGCCTGATCGGCGCCACGGTCGAGCTCGTCCCGGCCCCCGGTGACCGGTCGTCCGCGCACGCCGGCCTCGCGCTGGCGCTCGCGTCCGACACCCTCGCCGCGGTGCTCGGCTCGACGGTCCGCCGTGTCGCCGTCGTCACCTCCGATCCGCGGGCCGCGGCCCTCGTCCGTCCTCCCGACGACGCGGGGGGCCCGGGCCGGGGCGGGTGCGGGGGCGGCGACGCGGCGCGGGCCGTCGTCGTCGACGACCCGGGCGCCGGGCTCAACGCGGCCGTCCGGGCGGGTGTCGAGCACCTGCGCGGGATCCCCGACGATGCGGCCGAGCACGCCGACAGGGGATCGGCGCCGGTCGCGGCCCTGCTCGGCGACCTGCCGGCGCTGCGGCCCGCCGAGCTCGACGAGGCGCTCGCGCGGGCGGTGGCGGTGCTGGCCGACGGGGCGGCCGCGGCGTACGTGGCCGACCACACCGGGGAGGGGACGACGCTGCTCGTGCTCACCCGTCCGGGGCCGGCCGGTCCGCACTTCGGGCCCCGCTCGGCCACCGCCCACGCCGCGGCGGGCGCGGTGGCGCTGACCGGCGCCTGGCCGGGCCTGCGCCACGATGTCGACGTCCCGGC
>JAICLN010000299.1 GCA_025925615.1 Actinomycetospora sp.
ACGTCGGCGAGCAGCTGTCCGCGATCATGATCACCTACCCGTCGACGCACGGGGTGTACGAGCCGAACGTGCGCAAGGTGCTCGCGGCCGTGCACGACGCGGGCGGCCAGGTCTACGTCGACGGTGCCAACCTCAACGCGCTCGTCGGGCTCGCCCGCCCCGGCCGCTTCGGCGCCGACGTCAGCCACCTGAACCTGCACAAGACCTTCTGCATCCCGCACGGCGGCGGCGGGCCCGGCGTCGGGCCGATCGGCGTCGCCGAGCACCTCGCGCCGTTCCTGCCCAACCACCCGGCGCAGCCGTCGGCCGGACCGTCGACCGGCGTCGGGCCGGTCGCGGGCGCGCCCTGGGGCTCGGCGTCGATCCTGCCGATCTCGTGGGCCTACATCCGGCTCATGGGAGTCGACGGGCTGCGTCGCGCGACGCTGACCGCGGTGGCGGCCGCGAACTACGTGGCGGCGCGGCTGCACGAGTCGTACCCGGTGCTCTACACCGGCGCCGACGGGTTCGTCGCGCACGAGTGCATCCTCGACCTGCGGCCGCTGACGAAGTCCTCGGGCATCACCGTCGACGACGTCGCCAAGCGCCTGGCCGACTACGGCTTCCACGCGCCGACGATGTCGTTCCCGGTGGCGGGGACGCTGATGGTCGAGCCGACCGAGTCCGAGGACCTCGCCGAGATCGACCGCTTCTGCGACGCGATGATCGCCATCCGTGCGGAGGTCGCGAAGGTCGAGGCGGGGGAGTGGCCGGCCGACGACAACCCGCTGGTGCACGCCCCGTTCACGGCCCGCTCGGTGACGACGGCCGAGTGGGACCACGCGTACACCCGTGAGGAGGCCGCGTTCCCGGCGGCCGGCCGGCCGGACAAGATCTGGGTGCCCGTGCGGCGCATCGACTCCGCGCACGGCGACCGCCATCTGGTCTGCTCCTGCCCGCCGCTGGAGGAGCTCGCCGAGGCGTAGCCGTCCCGTTCCGAGCGAAGGGCACCTCCGGTCGATCTATTCGAGCGAGGGTGCCCTTCGCTCAGCCGTGGGCGTTCCGGCGAAGGGCGCCCCTGGTCGATCTATTCGAGCGAAGGTGCCCTTCGGTCAGCCGTGGGCCCCTACGCCCGGACGATCACGGCGGGCACCGGCGCGGCCTGCAGGATCGCGCCGACCCGGTCGCCGAGGAAGAAGCGGGTCGAGGCGCCGGGGGAGCCGCCGACCACCAGCAGGTCACCCGGTCCCCAGCCGGCGTCGTGCACCGCCTCGTCCCAGGTCGCGCCGGCGTGCACACCGGTCTCGGCGTCCCGGTCGAGGTCGGCGAGCTCCTCGGCCTGCGCCGCCGCGATCTGCTCCGACCAGTTCGCCACCACCGACGCGTCGGCGTGCGGCGAGCCCAGCCGGCGCACCGCGAACGAGGCGATCCGCAGCGTCGCCGACGACCGTTCCGCGAGCTCCGCGGCCGCGGCCAGCACCCCCGGGGAGGCGGCCGTCCCGTCGAACGCGCAGGTCACCCGCGAGATCGGCTCCTCCGGCAGCGAGCCGGCCCCGCGCGCGAGGACGACGGGGACCGGGGAGCTGCGCGCGACCCGCACCGCGATCCGGCCCGAGCGGTCGGGGTCGGTGCCGAGCACGACCGCGGTGACCCCGTCGGCCGCCGCCGCCTCCAGCAGCGCCTCGGCGACCGACCGGCCCCGGACGGTCTCCCAGCGTGCGGTGAGCCCGGCGGCGTCGAGGATCCCCTCGACCGCGGCCCTGGCCCGGTCACCGTCGGCTGCCTCGCCCTCGGCACGGGAGCCCGGGGTGACGACGACCGCGACGGCCACGTCCTCGCCCCAGACCAGCGCGAGGCGGGCGGCCAGACCGACCGCGCCGCCGGCGTCGTCCCGGGCGTCGGGGGAGAGGCCCACGAGCAGCGTCACGGCCGCACCCTAACCGTGGATCAGCTCCTGACGCGGGCCGCGAGCGCGCGCCCGAGCAGCGTTCCGGAGCGCCACGCCGTCTCGACCTTCGGGCTGCCCCACGCGTCGCCGACGACCGCGAGGAGGTCGTCGTCGAGGTGGTAGGGGGCGTCGTGGGGCCGGGCGGGGCTGGCGAAGGTCCAGCGGTGGGCGTGGGTCCAGGTCGGCCGGCGGTCCAGCCCGAGGAGGGTGGTGACCGCGTCGACGACGGTGCGCGTGACGCTCTCGGGGTCGTCGAGGTGCCGGCGCGCGAGGTCGGAAGTGGTGTGCGCGACGAGCACCGGTGCCCCGTCCCCGCGCCGCGACCCGTCGTCGGCGATCAGCGAGAGGTCGGGGTGGCCGTTGACGAAGGCCGCGGTGAGCTCCGGCGACCAGCAGCGCTCCTCGTAGCCGAGGGCCACCGCGATCACCGGCTCCCAGGCCCGGTCCGCGAGCACCCCGGCCGCCTGCAGCGGTGCGCCCACCAGCCGGGCCGCCTGCGGCTCGGGCATGGCGAGGACCACCGCGCAGGCGGTCTCGCCGTCGACGGCGGGTCCGGGGGACACCTGCGCGACGGTGCGGCCGGTCTCGATCCGCAGCCCCGTCGCGAGGTCGGCGACCAGCGAGCGCAGCCCGCCCGGCGCCGCCCACCGCTGGGGCCCCGGCTTGGGCTCCCAGGTCCCGTCCTCGTCGCGGGC
Source organism: Actinomycetospora sp. (assembly GCA_025925615.1). Taxonomy (GTDB): domain Bacteria; phylum Actinomycetota; class Actinomycetes; order Mycobacteriales; family Pseudonocardiaceae; genus Actinomycetospora. Next base: position 2,623 of record JAICLN010000299.1, read on the forward strand.
GGAGAGGGTGTCCGTCCAGGGCCGGGCGAGGCCGCGGCCGTTCCAGTCGTCGACGAGCGCGGCGAACTCGGCCGCACCGGGCTCGTCGCCGCCCGAGACCGTGAAGTAGGCGGCGCCGAGGTCGACCGGGCGCGCGCCGGCGACCCCCTCGCCGCGGGGCAGTTCGGGGCTGGACAGTCGGCCGCCCACGTGACGGGCGCGCTCGAGGACGCGCACGGGCACGCCGGCCTCGGTGAGCGTCCGGGCGCACGCGATCCCGCTGATCCCCGCCCCGACCACGACGACGTCGGTGCGGTGCGGGGTGTCGGACGGGGACGCGGCGGGCATGCCGCTCAGGTCCCCGCCGTCGGGTGATTCCATGCCCGGGCGCGTCCCCCCAGCCTGCTCCCGCTCAGCCCGGGCCGCGCGCGATCGAGCGGGCCACGTGGGTGCTGTCGCGGACCGTGCCGACGTACTCCTCGACGAGGTCCTCGAGGGCGACGACCCCGACGGTGGTCGCCTCGCCGTCGACCGCCCGCGCCAGGTGGGAGCCCTCGCGGCGCATCGTCGCGAGCGCCTCGTCGACCGGGGCGTCGACCGAGAGCCGGGGGAGCGCCCGCACCCGCTCGACGGGCACGACCTCGTCCGGCCCGCCGTCGAGGTCGAGGACGTCCTTGATGTGCAGGTAGCCGGCGAGCTCCACGCTCGGCGCGACCCCGGTCCGGCTCGGCAGCACCGGGTCGGTGCCCGGCTCGAGCGGGTCGGTGTCCAGGCGGGGGTGCGCGTCGGGGGCCTCGGGGGCCTGCACCGGGTAGCGGGAGAACCCGGTCCGGGCCACCGCCTCCTCGAGCGCGCCCACCGTCGGGTGGGCGGGCAGCACGGTGAGCCGTTCGCGGGGGATGAGCACGTCGGTGACGGTGCGCTCGGCGGTGTGCAGGGCCTGGGTGAGACGGCGGGTCTGGGAGGCGTCGAGCAGGCCCTCGCGGCGGGACTCGGAGAGCATCTCGGCGAGCTCGGAGGGCGTGTAGGCCGACTCCTTCTCGTCGCGCGGCTCCACACCGAGGAGCTTGAGCACGTGGTTGGCGATCCAGTTGAGCAGCCCGATGACCGGGCGCGCGACCTTGCCGAACCAGACCAGGGGCGGCACCAGCCAGACCGCGGTGCGCTCCGGCCCGGCGATCGCGATGTTCTTCGGGACCATCTCGCCGATGACGATGTGCAGGACCGTCACCAGCAGCAGTGCGATGACGAAGGCGATCGGGTGCACGACGGCGTCCGGGACCCCGAGGGGCCCGACGGCCTCCTCGAGCAGGTGGGCCAGCGCGGGCTCCCCGAGCGCGCCGAGGGCCAGCGAGCAGATCGTGATCCCGAGCTGGGCGGCCGCGAGCATCATCGAGAGGTGCTCGCTGGCCCGCAGCACCGTCCCCGCGCCGGAGGTCCCGGCGTCGACCATCGTCTCGAGCCGGTCGCGCCGGGCGGAGATCAGTGCGAACTCGGCCCCGACGAAGAAGGCGTTGAGGCCCAGCAGCGCGACGACCGCGAGCAGGGCGAGCCCGTCGTTCACGACGTCACCCCCGGCAGCGTCACGTCGGCGGGGTCGGGCGCGGTGATGCGGACGTCGGCGATCCGGCGCCGGTCCATCCGGGTCACCACCAGCGTCCGGCCGTCGTGGGTCACCCGGTCCCCGACCGACGGGATGCGGCCGAGCTCGGCCAGCAGGAAGCCGGCAAGGGTCTCGTAGACCTCCGAGTCGGGGAAGGACCAGCCCACGAGATCCTCGAGCTCGTCGGGCCGCAGCGTCCCCGAGACCACCCAGCTGTCCGGCCCCTCGTCGCGGTAGGGGGCCGCCTCGCCGCGGTCGTGCTCGTCACGGACGTCGCCGACGATCTCCTCGACCAGGTCCTCCAGCGTGACGATCCCGGCCGTGCCGCCGTACTCGTCGACGACGACGGCCAGCTGGAAGCCCGCGCCGCGCAGCCGGTCGAGCAGCTCGTCGCCGTCGAGGGAGTCCGGGACCGTGGTCGGGGTGCGCATCAGATTGCGCACGAGCGTGTTCCCGCGTCGCGACCGGGGCTCGGCGAACGCCTGCTTGACGTGCACCACGCCGCGCACGTCGTCGAGGTCGCCCTCCACCACCGGGAACCGGGAGTGCCCGGTCCGCATCGCGGCGGCGAGCAGGTCGTCCACCGTGTCGTCGATCGTCAGGGTGTCCACGCGCACCCGCGGGGTCATCAGCTCGTCGGCGGTGCGCTCGCCGACGCGCAGCGCGCGGGTGAGGACGGCGGCGGTGCCCTCGTCGATCGTGCCCTGCTCGGCGCTGGTGGCCACCAGCGACCCGAGCTCCTGCGGTGAGCGCGCCGAGCGCAGCTCCTCCGCGGGCTCGCCGCCGAGCCGGCGCACGCTCCAGTTCGCGGCGCCGGTGAGCCCGGCGCTGAACCAGGACAGCTCC
>JAICLN010000251.1 GCA_025925615.1 Actinomycetospora sp.
CCTGACCGGCCTGACCGGCGGTGGAACGCCGTCCGCGCCGGCGCCCGTGGGCACCGCGAACCCGTTGCCGACCGCCACCGGCCCCGCGGTCGGCGCCGTCACCTCGACGGCCACGCCCCTGGCCGCCACGACCACCAGCACGGCCGCCGACTTCGCCGCCAAGACCTCGCAGGCGGCCACCGGGACCGTCGCCGGCCTGGTGGACGGCCTCGGTGCTCCGACTCCCAGCGCACCGACGCCCACCGCATCGGCCCCCGCGGCGGCGTCCACCCCTAGCGCGACGTCCGACGAGTCCTCGTCGTCGGGCTCGCCCGCGCCGAAGTTGGTCGACCTGACCGTGAAGAAGACGACGGGCACCGTCTCCGGCCTCGTCGGCGGCCTCACCGGGAGTTCCGGCTCCACGAGCTCTGCCTCCTCCTCCGACACGAAGGCGTCCGGCTCGTCGTCCGACGAGACGTCCTCCGACACGAAGGCGTCCGGCTCGTCGTCCGACGAGAGCTCCTCCGACACGAAGGCGTCCAGCTCGTCGTCAGACGAGAGCTCCTCCGACGCGAAGAGCGCCGACTCCTCGAGCAGCGACTCCTCCGGCTCGTCGGACTCGAAGGACTCCGGGTCGTCGGACTCGAAGGACTCCGGGACGTCCGACTCGAAGGGCTCGGGCTCGTCGGACGGCGGGTCGAAGGACCTCGTGAGCAGCGCGACCGGCGCCGTGTCCGGCCTGCTCGGTGGCGGCTCCTGAGACCCGCCGCCGCGCCCGCCGGGTCACACGTCACCCGACCGTGGGACCCGGCAGGCCGTGACCTCTACCCTGATGCCCCGAGGGGGGCCGTGGAGGCCGCAGGCTCGGGCGGAGGGAGGCCGGTGACACCTCGTCGTGTCGTGGCCGGGCGATATCGCCTCGAGGAGCGGATCGGCTCGGGCGCGATGGGCGTCGTCTGGCGCGGGACCGACGAGCGACTCGGCCGCGTCGTCGCGGTCAAGCAGGTCTTCCTCAACCAGGGCCTGGACCAGAGCGAGGCCGACGAGGTCCGCCAGCGGACGCTGCGCGAGGGCCGGATCGCGGCACGCCTGCAGCACCCGCACGCGATCTCGGTGTTCGACGCCTCGATCGAGGGCGATGAGCCGTGGCTCGTCATGGAGTACCTGCCCTCGCGCAGCCTGGCGGCGATGCTCGGCGAGCACGGCCCGCTGGAGCCGCGGCTCGTGGCCCGCATCGGACGGCAGGTGGCCGACGCCCTCGACGCCGCGCAGGAAGCCGGCATCGTGCACCGCGACGTGAAGCCCGGGAACGTCCTCATCGGCGCGGACGGCACCGTCAAGATCACCGACTTCGGCATCTCCCGCGCCACCGGGGACCTCACGCTGACCCGTACGGGCATGCTCGCCGGTACCCCGGCCTACCTGGCCCCCGAGGTCGCGCGCGGCGAGGACTCCACGTTCGCCTCCGACGTCTTCTCGCTCGGCGCGACGCTCTACGCGGCCGTCGAGGGCATGCCGCCCTTCGGCTCCGACGACAACGCGCTCGCGCTGCTGCACGCAGTGGCAGCCGGGGCCGTGCACCCGCCGGTCCAGGCGGGCCCGCTGACGGCGCTGCTCATGCGGCTGCTGCGCGACGACCCCCGCCAGCGCCCGACGGCCGCCGAGGCCCGCCGCGAGCTCGGCCGCATCGCACACTCCGCGGGGGCGACCTCGACGTCGGGCTGGTCCCAGGCCGAGCTCGACGCGGCCGACGCGCACATCCCCGACTCGCGGCGCCCGGCCGAGTCCGACCCCGTCACCCCGGGCGGGCGCAGCCGCCCCGCTCCGCCGGCCACCTGGCGCGGCAGCCCGTTCGACCTCGAGCCCTCACCGGACCCCGGGTCGACGCCCCGGCACCCGTCGCTTCGCGGATCAATACAGCACGCCGATGGGGGCGACGGGCCCCGGTCCGAGCCCCGGCCCGCGGGGATCGCGGCGGCACCGGTCGCCGCGCCACCGAGCCGGCGCCGGGGTCGGCCGACCACCCTCGTCGTCGTCGTGGTCCTCGCCGTGGCCCTCGCCGCCGGGATCCTCGCCGCCGTACTCTTCGCGCGCCCGACGTCGTCGAACGAGTCCACCGGCGCGTCCGTCGGGCCCGCCCCCACCAGCGTCGCCCCGATCGACGGGCACGCCGCGATGGTGGCGGCGGTGCGCGACTACTACGGCATCGTCCCCGGCAACCCGGCGGCCGGCTGGGCGCGGCTGGGCCCGGAACAACAACGCTCCTCGGGCGGGTACACGGCCTACCAGGGGTTCTGGTCGACGATCTCGGCCGTGCAGGTCACCGGCGCGACCGCCGTGGACGACGACACCGTGCGGGCGACGCTGGTGTTCTTCCCGCAGGGCCGCGCCCCGGTGCGCGAGACGCACGACCTCGGGATGGTCCAGGGATCGGGCGGCGCGTGGCTGATCAACTCGGACAAGCCGGTCCCCTCCGGGTCATAGGCGCTTCGCGCACCTACACCAGCCGCCGGTCCGATGCCCAGCGCGAGAGCTCGTGGCGGTTCGAGGACTGCGTCTTGCGCAGCACGCTCGACACGTGCGTCTCGACGGTCTTGACGGAGATGACGAGCTCGGCGGCGATCTCCTTGTACGCGTAGCCGCGCGCGAGCAGGCGCAGCACGTCGCGCTCGCGGCGGGTGAGCTGGTCGACCTCGGGGTCCACCGGCGGCGCGGCGCCGGGCCGGTCGGCGAACGCGTCGAGGACGAACCCGGCGAGCCGCGGGCTGAACACCGGGTCGCCGGCCCGCACCCGGCGGACCGCGTCCGCGAGCTCCCGCCCGGAGATCGTCTTGGTGACGTAGCCGCGCGCGCCGGCCCGGATGACCGAGATGACGTCCTCGGCCGCGTCGGACACCGAGAGCGCGAGGAAGACGACGTCGGGGTACTCGACGCGGGTCCGGGCGAGCACCGCGGCCCCGCCGCCCTCGGGCATGTGGACGTCGAGCAGCACGACGTCGGGGCGGTAGTGCCCGATCCCCGCGACGGCCTCCCCCACGGAGCCCGCCTCGCCGACCACGGTGACCCCGGCCGCGGCCGGGCCCTCCAGCTCGGCGCGGACGCCGCGGCGGAACAGCGCGTGGTCGTCGACGACGAAGACGCGGACGGGGTCACCGGTCGGCGTGCTCATGCCACCTCACTCGTGCGGTCGGGGGTCTCGGGGACGGCCGCAGCCCGCGGCAGGGTGAGCCCCACCTCGGTGCCCTCGCCGGGCGCGGTGCGCACCCGGACGGTGCCGCCCTGGCGCTCGACGCGGGCGCGGATCGAGTCGGCGAGGCCGTGGCGGTCGGTGGGGACGGCGTCCGGGTCGAACCCGCAGCCGCGGTCACGGACGAAGACGGCGAGCGTGCCGGCCGCGCCGTCCCCGTCCGCGGTACCGGTGGTCGAGCTCCGCTCCGTTGCGTCTCCGGTGCCCGGTCCCTCGACCTCGGCGTAGACACTGATCTCGTCGACCCCGGCGTGCTTGGCGGCGTTGACCATCGCCTCGCGGGCGGCGGCGACGAGCGCGGCGGTCCGGGCGTCGTGGGCGGCGTCCCCGACGACGACGGGGGCGACGGTCACCGCGAACGCGTCCTCGACCTCACCGGCGGCGGCCCGCAGCGCCGCGCCGAAGCACCGGGTCGTCGCGGGGTCCTCCACGGCCTCATCCGGCCCGGCGGGGTGCTCCCGCTCGCCGTAGAGCCACTCCCGCAGCTCGCGCTCCTGGCGGCGGGCCAGGCGACGGACCTCGCGCACGGCCGGCGACCCGTCGTCACCGCTCTCGGTGTGGCGCTGGATGAGGGCGAGGGTCTGGAGCACCGAGTCGTGCAGGTGGGCGGCGATCTCGGCGCGCTCCTCGGAGCGGATGCGCTCGCGGCGCTCGGCGGTGAGCTCGCGGGCGAGGCGCATCCACCACGGGACGGTGAGCACGACGACGCCGACGAGGGTGGCCGTGGCGGCGAGCAGCCCGAACTGCACCGCCCCGACGTCCAGGCTCCCGAGCAGGAACGCCGCGATGCCGCCGGCCACCAGCACGGCGCCGAGCACGGCCCGGAACACCCCGCCGCGCCCGGAGAGGATGCGGGGCCGCCCGCGTCGGCCGGTCCGCGTCCCGGTGGCGTCCCCGTCGGCCTCGCGCCACACCACTGCGGCCCCGACCAGGGCGATGCCGAGCGGGCCGATCACCCACCCGGAGACCTGCTCGCCGAACGCCGAGAGCACCCGGGCGAGCGCGAGCCCGATCGCGACGAGGCCGTAGCCCCGCAACCGGTCACGGTCGTCGATCTCACGCTCGGTGCCCGCCGGCTCGAGCGGGCAGAAGATCCAGAGCCCGCCGTAGGCGAGCACCCCGGCCCCGCCCAGCGCGCACAGCACGGTGAGCACGACGCGCACGCGCAGGACCGGCACCCCGAGGTGGTCGGCCAGCCCGCCCGCGACGCCCGCGACCACCGCGCCGCGGCGGTGGCGCAGCACCCGGTGCGCGGGATCCGGAGCCTCCGCGGGGTCGGCGGGCTCGAGCGGCACTGCGTCGCGCAGCGGCTCCTGGACGGTCACGGCACTCATCGTCACACGTCGCACCGACGACGACCTCGGGATCCGCCCGTCGGGGACCCCGGGAAAACCGGGGGTCCCCCGAGCCGGAGACCGGGGGAGCACCCGGACGACGGGAGGTCCGTGGTCCACGACGCTCGTCCCCATCGGCTCGACTTCGTGCCGAGAGCGGGGAGAACGGCGCCGGGCACACCCCGGCGCTGCTCGAACGGAGAGGATGTAGCCCATGAGCGGGCCGGCCGGAACACAGCGCGGGGGCCGCGCACGGACGGGGACCGACGTCGCGGGGGTGGCGCGGTCGGCGTGGGACACCCGTCCGGCCCGCCGCGGGGACGAGAGCAGGGTCGCGGGGGTCGCCGGGGCGATCGCCCGCCGCTACGACCTGGACCCGACGCTCGTGCGGGTCGCCTTCGTCGTCTGGACGATCGTCGGGGGCGGGCTGCTGCTGTACCTGCTCGGCTGGCTGGTGCTCCCGCCGGACCCGGCCGATCCGCCCCGGCGCGACCGCGCGGCCGGCGGGCGGGCCCACCGTCAGGGGCGCCGGCCGGGGCCGCCCACCCTCGTCGTGATCCTCACCGTGATCGTCGCCGCCGCGACGCTCGCCCCGGCCTTCTCGGGGCGGGTCGTCACGCTCGTCGCGCTCGCCCTCGCCGCGGTCACCCTGTACCTCCTGCACACGGCGCGGGCCGACCTCGGGGTGCCGGGCACGCCGTCGGCCGCCGGATGGCCCGCGTGGCCGGCGGACGCCGCGTGGGCAGGCGCGGACGAGCGGGGCGGGACGTGGGCCGACGAGCCCCCGGTCGCCTGGGACGCACTCGGCGCCGCACCCCGTGGGTGGAGCCTGCCGGCCGAGCCCTCGCCGCACGCAGTCGACGGGACCCCGGTGCGCCGCCCGCGCTCGGTGCTCACCCCGGTGACCCTGGCGCTGGCGCTCGTGGCCGCCGGGCTCACGGGTGCCGCGGTGATCGTCGGGCTGCCCGGGGTGACGCCGCTCTGGATCCCGGCCGCCGCGCTCGCCGTCGTCGGGCTGGGGCTCGTCGTCTCCTCGATCGCGCCGCGCCGGCCCCGCCGCGGGCTGGTGATCGCGGCGGTCCCGCTGCTCATCCTCACGGTGCTCGGGTCGGTCGCGGCCGCCCAGCCCGGCTTCCGACCGCCGTGGGTCGGTCCGACCGACGGCGTGTCCCGGGGGGCGGGCGACGTCACCGCGGCCCCGACGCTGGCCTCCGCCGTCGTGCCGGAGTACCGCACGGGGCTGGGCGACGTCGACCTCGACCTGACCCGGCTCGCCGTCGCCCCCGGGACGCCACCGATCCGCACCTCCGTCTCCAGCGGCGCCGGCAACGTGACGGTGCGGGTCCCCGCGACCGCCGACGTCACCCTGACCTGCGGGAACGGCGTCGGGGACGTCAACTGCCTCGGGATCACCTCGGCCGTCACGAACCGCGTCGACCTCGGGCCCGACGGTCCCGGTGGCCCGGTCATCGACCTGACCGCGCGCACCGGCGCGGGGGACGTGGTGGTGCAGCGTGGGTGAGCACGGGTCGCACACCCCGGACCAGCCCTACACGATCCACGCCGACGCGGCCCTCGCCACCGCACCGGCGGAGGCCGCGGCACCGGCCCGTCGACGGTTCGACCCGCTCGCGATGCTCGTCGGCCTGGTCTGCCTCGCGGTGGCCGCCCTCGCCGTCGTCGCCCCCGGGGCGCTCGCCTCGGTCGACCCGCGGTGGGTCCTCGCGGGAGCGGCCGTCGTCGTCGGCGGTGGGGCGCTGCTCGCGACGGTGCGCCGCCGCCGCTGATCCCCACGAGCCGGTTCGGAGCGAAGGGCACCTTCGGTCGACTAGATCGACCGAAGGTGCCCTTC
>JAICLN010000034.1 GCA_025925615.1 Actinomycetospora sp.
GAAGGTCCTCGGCCTGGACCCGAACCTGTTCGTGGCCACCAGCTGCCTGGCCGCGCTCGGGGCGGCCGTCGGGCTGGCGCGCTCGGCCCGCTGAGGGAACGCCGGGAGGAACGCTTCGCTGGCATCCCGAGGCCGGAGCCCTCAGGCGGTCGCGCGGTCCAGCGCCGCCGTGATCCGCTCCGCCGCCCGTCGCACTCCCTGCACGACCGCCGGCTTGCGCGGACCCAGCACCCGCGACGTCGAGCCCACGATCGACACCGCGGCCACCGCCCGTCGCCCGGAGCGCCCGCTCCCGCCGAGGATCGGCGCCGCGATCGAGGACCAGCCCAGGTCGTACTCGTCGCGGCAGGTCGCGTACCCCTGCTCGCGGGTCTGGACGAGGGTGCGGTGCCAGCGCTGCGGGTCGACGACGGTGAAGGGCGTCCGCCGCTCCAGCCCGCGCTCCAGGATCGCCATCACCAGCTCCCGGTCCGAGGCCGCGAGGACCCGACCGATCGACGACGAGTGCGCCGGATTGCGGTGGTAGTCGGTGCGGAACCGGAGCCCTGCCCCGGCAGTCTCGAGCCGCTCGAGGTAGAGCACGTCGGTCCCGACGGCCACCCCGAGCTGCACCGTCTCGCGGACGGTCTCGCGCAGCTCCCCGAGCACCGGCATGGCCACCTCGCGCAGCAGCAGCCGGTCGACCGCGAGCTGGCCGTACTCGAACAGGCGCAGGCCCAGGCGATACCGTCCGGAACCGGACCGTTCGAGCAGGCCACCGGCGGCCAGCGCCGCCAGCATCCGGCAGGCCGTCGACTTCGCGATCCCGAGCCGCGCCGCCACCTTCGTCGCGCCCAGCTCGGGCTCGGCGGTGAAGCAGTCCAGCACGGCGACCGCGGTCGAGACCGACCGCAGCGGGGAGTCCTCGGCGTCCTCGGCCTCTCCCGTCGCCCCGCTCGCCCTGGAAGGCAGCACCGCGGAGAAGGGCAGCACCGTCATCGCTCAGGCCTCCCAGTTCGGGAACTCGTCCGCCGGGGGCACGTTCACCTCGGTGACACGGTTGCGGTACGAGACGAAGGCGGACCGGCCGCCCTCGCGCATCTTGACCCGGATCTCCTCGGTGTTGAGGGGCTCGCCCGGGTCGTAGCCGTGCGCCCACGTCGCGAACGCGCGCATCGGGCCGGAGTGCGTCGCCGCGAGGATGCGGCGGTGGGTCAGCGAGCCGTCCGCGCGACGGGACTCGTCCAGCAGCCGGTGGAACCCCCGCCAGAACCGCCGCACGCACATCGCCGGCGGCTCGAAGTACATCATCGGGACGGTCAGCCACTCCTGGATCGGGTCGGCCCCGCCCAGCTGCGTCCGGTAGAAGCGGTCGATCTCGACGAGCCAGCGGGGCCGGTCGCCGACGGCGAGGCGCTCGAGCGTCTCGTTGGTCGCCTGGTACTGCCGGAACGCCGAGGTGACGTCGCGCAGGCCGTCCGGGGTCCACACCCCGAAGTTGCGCAGCTCCGGGATGGGCTCGGGGTTGGTGACGTCCGCGTCGATGCCCCACATCGACAGCCCGTCCTTGGCGCCGCGGAAGAGCTGGTCGGCGGTCTGGCGGGCGCGGTTCGTGTCCGCGCACACGAGGCGGACCTGATCACCGGCATCGAAGCGCCGCGCGAGCTCGTGCCCGCGCCGGTGGGCCTGCCAGGCGCCCATCGGGGTCAGGCCGGCATCGGTCGAGTACCCCTGCGTGATGCCGTGCCGGATGATCGAGATCTCGCAGACGATCTTCTCGGACGCCCGGCGCTCGATCGGCGCCGCGATCTCCTTGCCGCGGCTAGCCTCGGCCAGCGCGGGGGTGAACCGCCGGCCGTCGTAGCTGACGCTCGTATCCACGGACCCGGCGACGGACCCACTGCCCGACGACGTCCCTCCCGACGACGGCGCGGCCGCGTCCGGGTGGGCGGGCGACGGCGCCGTCGTGGCCCGGTCCCGGAAGCGCCGCAGGTACAGGGGGGTGCCGTCGGCCTCCGGCGCCGCCTCGGCGTCGGGAACGCCCTGCCGCCGGGACCGGTACTTCGACAGGTAGTCCGGCGTCTCGTAGCGGTCCACGGACCGCGGGTCGCGGCCCATCAGGAGTGCACCGTGAAGAAGCGCTCGTTGACCTGGCGGTGGTAGTAGAAGATGGCCCGCCCCATCTCCTCCTCGGTCCAGGTGATCGGCTCGAAGTCCGGGTCCACCCAGTAGCCGCCGGTGAAGAGCTCGTTGCGGTTGCCGGCCGGGTCGAAGAAGTAGGTGGTGTAACCGCGGGTGACGCCGTGCCGCGTCGGCGCCACGTCGATGGTGACGCCGTGGTAGGCGAGCGTGTCGGCGGCGTCGCGGATGCCGTTCCAGTCGTCCATCCAGAACGCGAAGTGGTGCAGCGCCCCGTTCGGGCCGGTGATCACCGCGATGTCGTGCGGGGTGTGCGAGTGCTCCAGGAACGTCGCGAGCTGGTGCCCGTCGTTGGCGAGGATCTGCTCGGTGAGCCGGAACTCCAGCAGTTCGCAGAAGAACGCGGTGAACGCCTCGACGTCCTCGGCCATGACGAACAGGTGGTCCAGCCGGGGCGGCGCGATCCCGACGAGGTCCATCGGCCGGGGCGGCGGGTTGGTCTGCGGGAGCATGTTGCCGACCCGCTCGGTGCCGTGGGTGAGCTCGACGAGGTGGCCCGACGGCGCCTCGAACCGGATCGCCTCGCCCCAGCCCGGGCCGAGCTCGCGCAGCGCGAACCGCTTGACCGGGACGCCGGCCGCCTCGAGCTTCGTCGTGAAGTGGTCGAGGTCCTCGGGCGCGTGGAGCTTGAACGACATGTGGTCCAGGCCGTAGGTGGGCGCGGCGCGCAGGATCACCGAGTGGTGCTCGCGCTCGTCCCAGCACTTGAGGAACACCCGCTCGGCGCCGTCGCGCTCGTCGCGGGCGGTCTCGACGAGCCCGAGGACCTCGGTGTAGTAGGCGGTGGCGAGCTCGAGGTCGGGGACGCGGACCTCGACGTGCTGCAGCCTGAGGATGCGGTCGGACGTGGAATTTACGGGCATTCCGGCTCCTCAGGTGTGCATGCGCAGGAAGCGCTGGCTGATGACGTTCTCGTAGTAGAAGAGGCCCTTGCCGAAGTTGTCCTCGGTCCACGTGAGGATCTCGGTGTCGGGGTCGACCCAGTAGCCGCCGGTGAAGACCTCGTTGCGGATCCCGAGCGGGTCGAAGAAGTAGATGGTGTTGCCGCGGGTGACACCGTGGCGTGTGGGGCCCTGGTCGATCTGCACGCCGTTGTAGGCGAGGGTGTCGGCCGCCTTGCGGACGTGGTCCCAGTCGTCGAGCCAGTAGGCCCAGTGGTGCAGCGCACCGTTGGGGCCGTTGACGATCGCGATGTCGTGCGGGGAGTTCGTCCGCCCGGCGAGCCAGACGCCGAGCTGGTGGCCGTTGCCGTCGAGCACCTGCTCGGTGAGCCGCAGGCCCAGCACGTCGATGAAGAACCGCGCGGATTCGGCGACCTCCTCCGCGTTGACCAGCATGTGGTCCATGCGCGGCGGGGCGATGCCGGGCAGGTCGGGCGGCGGGACCGGCGCGGGGTTGTGCTTGCCGAGCAGGTTGCCGGTCTTCTCGACGTCCCAGACCAGTTCCATGACCTGGCCGGACGGGACCTCGAAGCGCAGCGACTCGCCCTGGCCGAGCGCCTCGCCCCGGCTGACGCGGCTGGTCGGGCAGCCGTAGGCCTCGACCTTGTTCTCGAAGTCCGCGAGGTCGTCCTCGGCCTCCACGCGGAACGTGAAGGAGTCCATCCCGGTGCGCGGGTTGTAGCGCATCCGCAGCGAGTGGTGGTCCTCCTCGTCCCAGCACTTGAGGTAGACCGCGTCCTCGGTCCGGGCGACCTGCTGCAGGCCCATGACCTCGGTGTAGTAGGCGGTCGACAGGTCCAGGTCGGGAGTTCGCACATCCACGTGTGCGAGCCGCAGGATGCCCACGTCCGGTCCTCTCGGGTGGGGTGCCGGCGCGTCGCCGGTGTGCTTGACGTCACGACGCTAACCGCCCTACCGTTCCGCAGAGAAGAGCAGCCGTTCCGGTGTTCGGAACGCGTTGGCGCTGCGCGCTGAAGGCGAAAGGAGGCGGCGTGGCCGATCCGATGGCGATGCGCCGCGCCGTCGCGGGCTACGTCGAGGCCATCCACCGCGCCTACGTCGGTCAGGCGTCGACGTTCCCGCCCGCGGTCCGCGGCCGGATGCCGCTGCTGGCCGCCGGGCGGTTCACCGTCGTCGCCGCGGGCGCCCGCAACCTGCACGTCCTGGCCACGACGGAGCCCCTCGGCCCGCTGCAGGGCGAGGAGGTCGAGCTGCCGGGCTCGCTCGAGGGCATGGACTGGACGGTGCGGTTCTACGACCCGGTCGTGCTCCCCGCGCTCGGCCTGATCGACGAGGGGGCGGCGCCGCGTCCCGACGAGGTGCGCGGCTGCCTGGGGATCTCGACGGTGCTCTACCACCTGGTCACCCAGCCGGGCTCCGGGCTCTCGCCGCACCACGCGGGCCACGTCGGGTCCGGCCTGGCCAGTGGGCACTCCGCCGCCGCCCGGGACTTCGACACGCTGCGCTCCCGCGCCCGGGGGCGGGAGGCGCTGGTCGACGAGATGCAGGGGGCCGCGGTCGCCGGCCTCGCCCGCGCCCAGGTGCTCCTGGCCCGCGCGATCGCCCCGCACAACCCGGCGGTCGGCGACGCCGTCGACGCCGCGCTGCGCCCCGGGGCCGACCTCGACCCCGATGGCGTCCGCCGGGTCCTCGTCGGCGCCCTCGGGGGCACGGCGGCGAGCACCGTCGGGGCGGTCTGACGTGGACGCCACGCTGCAGTCGGTCAGCAACGCCGCCCGCCTGCTCAAGGCGTTCCTCTCCCGCGAGGAGACCCTCGGGGTCTCCGAGCTGGCGCGGCGGCTCGGGCTCGGGAAGAGCGCCGTGCACCGGCTCCTGGCGACGCTCGCCGCCGAGGGCCTCGTCGCGCGGGATCCCGACGGCGGGTACCGGCTCGGCCTGGTCATGTTCGAGCTGGGCGAGGCGGTGCGGTCGCACATGGACCTGCACGGAGCGGCCGGCCCGGTGCTCGTCGAGCTGCGCGAGCAGACCGGGGAGTCCTCGCAGGTGGGGGTGCTCGACGACGACCAGGTCGTCTACGTCGACCGCCTCGAGAGCAGCCACTCGCTGCGGCTGATGCACGACGCCGGGCGCCGGGTCCCGCTGCACTGCACCAGCTCGGGGAAGGTGCTGCTGGCCGAGCTGGGAGAGGAGCACCTCGAACGGATCCTCGCCCGCGGCCTGCGGGCGCACACCCCGCACACCATCGTCACCCCGGAGGCGCTGCGCGCCGAGCTGGCCACCGTCCGGGAGCGCGGCTGGGCGGACGCGGTGAACGAGCGCGAGCTCGGCGTCGCGTCGCTGGCGGCGCCGGTCCGGGGTCCCGGGGGCAGCGTCGTGGCCGCGATCAGCGTCGGCGCCCCCATCACCCGCTTCCGCGCGATCCCCCGCACCCGTCTGGCCCGCTGGGTGGTGGAGGCGGGAGAGGCGGTCTCCCGACGGCTCGGGTGGGCCCCGGAGGCGGAAAGATCGTCGTCGTCCCCCGTCCGCACGAACGGCCAGGAGGCCGCGCATGCCCGTGTCTGACTCCCTGGACGCTCCCGGAAAGGCCCGCGCGCTCTACGAGGCGCGGCGCACCCGGATCCCGATCGCACCCTTCACCGACGCCGACCCGTCGCTCGGGATGGCCGAGGGCTACGCGATCCAGCGGGAGCTGCTGCCGCTGCTGCTCGCGGACGGCGACCGCGTCGTCGGCTACAAGGTCGGGCTCACGTCGACGGCGATGCAGCGCATGGTCGGCGTCGACTCGCCCGACCACGGCCCGGTCCTCGCCTCCACGATCTACCGCGACGGCGACGCGCTCCCGCTCGACCGCTTCATCGCCCCCAAGGTCGAGGCGGAGATCGTCTTCGTGATGGGGGAGCGGCTGCTCGGGCCGGGCGTGGGTCCGACCGACGCGGCGCGGGCCGTCGCCGGGGCGGCGGCGTCGATGGAGATCGTCGACTCCCGCATCGCCGACTGGCGGATCAAGCTCGCGGACACCGTCGCGGACCTGGCCTCCAACGGCGCCGTCGCCGTCTCCTCGCGGGTGGTGCCGCTCGAGGGCCTGGACACCCGCCTGATCGGGATGACGCTCACCCGCAACGGCGAGCTGATCGACACCGGGGCGGGCGCGGCGGCGCTGGGCGACCCGCTCGCGGTTATCGCGTGGCTGGCGAACGTGCTCGGGGAGCACGGGGTGGCGCTGGAGCCGGAGCACCTGGTGATGACGGGGGCCCTGCACGCGGCGGTCCCGCTGGCCGCCGGCGAGGTGTACCGGGCGGAGTTCGACCGGCTGGGTCCGGTGTCCGTGCGGGTGACGGCGGGAGCGGGGGTGGCGGCATGAGTGCTGACGTGCAGCAGCTGGCGGCGCGGTTGTCGAAGGCGGTCGCGGAGCGGACGGCGATCGACCCGCTGACCGACGAGGTGCCGGACCTCGACCTGGAGACCGGCTACGCGGTGCAGCGGGTGCTGCGCGACCAGGCGGGTCCGCTCGCCGGCTGGAAGCTCGGGGTCACCTCGCGGGCGAAGCAGGCGCAGGTCGGGGTGTCCGCGCCGGTGTGCGGGTTCCTCCCGGCGGCCGCCGCGCTCGACCTCGGGGAGCCGCTGTCGGTGTCCCCGCTGATCCAGCCGCGGGCGGAGCCGGAGATCGTGTTCGTGCTGGGCCGCGATCTCGCGGGCGCGCACTGCACGGCGGTGGACGTGCTCTCGGCGACCGCGGGCCTCGCCGTCGGGATCGAGGTCCTCGACTCCCGCTTCCGCGACTACCGCTTCACGATGGCCGACGTCGTCGCCGACAACACGTCGGCCGCCCGCTACCTCGTCGGGACCCCCGTCCCGCCGGCCGGCATCGACGCCCGCCTGGTGGGCGTGGTGCTCGAGAAGAACGGCGAGCTGGTCGCGACGGCGTCCGGGGCCGCCTCGCTGGGGCACCCGGCGGCGGCGGTGGCGTGGCTGGTCCGCCGGCTCGCGCTGTCCGGGGAGGGTCTGCGGGCCGGCGAGGTCGTGCTCTCCGGCGGGCTGACCGCCGCGACCCCGGTGGTCGCGGGCGACGTGGTGACCGTGTCGATCGACCGGCTCGGCACCGTGGAGATGGCCATTTCGAGCTGACGCTCTCGTGCGTGCGTTCTCGTGCCCAGGCACGGAAGTGTTCTGAGCACACCGATAGGGCACGCACGGAGCACGACGAAGGAGTGCCGAACGATGCCCCTGGTCCAGATCACGCTCGCCCGCGGGCGGACCCCCGAGCAGCTCGCCGCGCTCGGGGAGAAGGTCACCGCGGCGGTGACCGAGGCGGTGGGCGCCCCGGCGGGCAACGTCCGCGTCGTCGTCACCGAGTGCGAGCCGGAGCACTGGTTCGTCGGCGGCGAGTCGCTCGCCGAGCTGCGGGCCTCCGGCCGGCGGTGACGAGGTGCTCGTCGACCTCGGCGACCCGGCCGGGCGCTCCGCCTGGACGGTGAGCGCCGACGACGGCCGCGCGTTCGCCGTCTTCGCGCTCGACGATCAGTCGCTGCGGGTGACCGACGCCGCCTGCCCGCACAACGCCGGCCCGCTGGTCGAGGGGCAGGTCCGCGGGGCCGAGGTCCGCTGTCCGTGGCACTGGTACCGCTTCGACCTCGACTCCGGGGCCTGCCGCACCACCGACCTGTTCGCGCTCACCGTGTACCCGGTGGTCGAGGTCGACGGGCGGCCGCACGCGGATGTCGGGGAGGCGCCCCCGACGATGTCGTGGTCCGAGCGGCTGCGCGCGCACGCCCGGGAGAGCTGAGCGGGGCCTCGACCCGTGATCACGAGCACGTGGGGCAGGAGCTGGGCGCGCCGATCGTGCGTGGTGTGCCCTTCGCCGTGGGCAGTGCGACGCTCGAGCGCCTCACCTCCTCGAAACGGGAGGCAACTTCCGGTTCACGTGTACGGTCGGTGGGGCCGCCGTTCTGAGGAGTCACCACCATGTCGATCGACGCCGCCGAGCTGCCGCTCCACGTGCAGCGTGACCAGTTCGACCCGCCCGCGGGCATCAGCGCCCTGCGCGAGAAGCCCGGGCTCGAGCGCGTCACCGACAGCCTCGGGCACCCGGCGTGGCTGGTCACGCGGTACGACGAGGCCCGCGAGGTCCTCGGCGACGCGACCCGCTTCTCGAACGAGCGCGTGACCGCGGTCCGGATGCCCGGGGTGGACCCGGAGGAGATGCGCGCCGGTCAGCTCCTCGCGCTCGACCCGCCCGACCACACCCGGCTGCGGCGGATGCTGACCGGCGAGTTCACGGTGAAGCGCATCCGGCGCCTCCAGCCGCGCATCGCCGAGATCGTCGACGAGCACCTCGACGCGATGGAGCAGGCCGGGCCGCCCACCGACCTCGTCCCGGACTTCGCGCTGCCGATCCCGAGCCTGGTGATCTGCGAGCTGCTCGGCGTCCCGTACGACGATCGCGAGGCGTTCCAGAGCCGGGCGGGCAAGCAGATCGACCTCACGCTGCCGTTGGAGGAGCGGGGCCGGGTGGCGGTGGAGTCCCGGGCCTACATGGGCGATCTGGTCGACCGGGCGGTCGCCGCACCGGGCGACGACATGCTGGGCATGCTCGTGCGGGAGCACGGCGACGACCTCACCCGCAACGAGCTGATCGGGATCGCCTCCCTGCTGCTCATCGCCGGTCACGAGACCACGTCGAACATGCTGGCGCTCGGGACGCTGGCCCTCCTGCGCCACCCGGCCCAGGCCGCCGCCGTGCGCGCCGGGGGCGACGCGATCACACCCGCCGTCGAGGAGCTGATGCGCTACCTGTCGATCGTCCACGCGGCCGTGCCCCGGGTGGCGATCACCGACACCGAGGTCGCGGGTCAGGCGATCGCGGCCGGGGACATGGTGCTGGTCCAGCTGGCCTCGGCGGATCGCGACCGCGCGCTCGTCGAGGACCCGGACCGGCTCGACATCGGGCGGGCCGCCGCCCCGCACGTCGCCTTCGGCCACGGTGTGCACCACTGCCTGGGGGCACCGCTGGCCCGCATGGAGATGGCCACGGCGTTCCCGGCCCTGCTGCGCCGCTTCCCGACGCTGGCCCCGACCACCGACCTCGAGCGGGCCGACTTCCGCGAGGGGACCTTCATCTACGGGATGCGCAGCCTGCCGCTGACCTGGTAGGTGCGCTCCGCGCTCGTGAGCACTTTCCGGGGCTATCGCCCCGGAATGTGCTCACAGGCCCGGAGGGCACCTAAGGAACCACCGTCACCGGCCACTTGCCGGCCTTGATCAGACGCCCGGCCAGGGAGCCGACGAACCGGTGCCCGGCCTTCATCGAGGCCCCGACGACGACGGCGTCCGCGCGCAGGTCGTCCGCGGCGCGGACGATCTCCAGGTAGGGGTCGCCGTGCACCATCATCAGGCGGGCCTCCATCTCGAGCAGGCGGAGATACTCCTTGGCCTGCTCGTGCAGATCGGCCGCCAGGTCGTGGGCGGACTCGGCCAGCACCGTGACCGCGTCGGCCGACAGGGAGGACATCGCGGGGGTCGTCGTGACCGTGATGACGACCAGCTCGGAGTGCTGCCGCCGCGCCTGGCCCACCGCGTAGGCGCCGGCGCGCAGCGACGTCGTCGACCCGTCGACGGCGGCGAGGATCAGCTTCGGACCGTCGGTGCCGAGCTCGAACCCGTCCACGGGATCAGTCTGCTCCCGCGGCGCCGGTCCCGTCGATCAAGCCGGGCGGATCATCGGCCCACTGGTCGGGACCGGCGGCAGCCCCTGGGCCGCCCGGACCTCGAGCACCATCTCCTCGAGCAGCCCGGCCACCTCGTCGTCGTCGCGTCGGTGGCTCCACGACCACTCGAAGGCCCGGTCGATCCAGAGGTACCGCTCCCGGGCGGGCTCCACCGCGACGGGCCGGTCGAGGACGGCGGTGCCGCCGCCGGCACCGGGATCGAGCCGGTCGGCGAGCGCCGAGCGCGGTGGGGGAGGGACCGGGGCGCCGCGGCGTTCCAGGTGACGCCGGTACACGTCGGCGATCGCCCGGGACACGACGCCGGGATCCCCGTCCGGGCCGAGCGGCTGCGCGGTCCCGATGAGGGCGGGCACGAGACGGACGAGGCCCGCGCGGGTGTCGTCCCCGAGGCGGTCGTTGGTGCGGCGGCAGAGGTCGGCCAGGAGTGGGTGTACCCGGGCCGGGTGGTCCGAGTGGGCCTCGCCGCCGAGCAGGGCGGCGTACTCCATGACGCACGCGCCGACCTCGACGGACCGGTGACTGCTCCGGCTCGGGACCGGCAGCGAGGCCGGTCCCGTCTCGAATTCGTCCATCCCGACTCCCGTGACCCGCGCCTCACTCGAAAGGGGCAACGGTACCAGGATGCTCAGTGGGGCGGTTCGTGCCCGATCGCGGTGTCTCCCGTCGGGGCGATCTCGCCGGTCCACCCGCACGCCGCGCACCAGCAGTAGAACCGCCGGTCGTCGCCCTCCCAGAACTCCGACGCGAGGTCGACCGGCTCCGCGCAGTTCGGGCAGAAGCGGGGGGCGTCGCGACGGTGCGCCTCGGCGTCGGCGGCGAAGCGACGGTCGGGCGGGGAGCTCACCCGACCGGTCCCGAGTCCACCTGGGCGTCGGTGCCCGCGGCGAGCGTCGCGTCCCCGATCCCGCCCGCGGGCGTGAACGACGGACGCCCCGCGGCCTTGTCCTTCCCGACCTGCTCCGCGGCCGAGAGGTGGACCTTGCGGATGGTGTCGAGCATCGGGGAGTAGCGCGTGGAGCCCATGTCGCAGAAGTCCAGGGCGAACTGGGCGCCGCCGGCGTGGAACTTGTCCTTCTCGCACGGCAGGTCGATGCGCTCGTGCGGCTCGCGGATCGTGCCCAGCGGGTCCTGGCCGTTCTCCACCGCCGCCATCTGCTGCTTGAACATCTTGCGCAGCATCGAGACGCCGATGTCGGAGCGGCCGAGGTGCTCGGTGGTGCGGTCCGTGATCGGCCCCTGTGTGCACCAGGCCATGATGTCCTGGCCCTCGACGTAGTTGACGACGTGCTGCCCGCGCTCGTCGAACACCGGGATCTCGTAGTCCGGGATCGCCGGCTGCTCGATCGCCTCGTACCCCTCCGGGGCGTGGACGGTGTAGAGCATGAACCGCGTCGTCGTGCGGTTCACCGGCACGCGGATCTGCATCTGGTGGACGCCGCCGCCGCCGACGCGCATGTTGTACGGGAAGACCAGCGGGTGGCCGACCTTCCAGTCGTCGTTGTCCTCCGACGCCCCGGACAGGATCCGGCGCTTGATGATGCCCCACTCGAACGCGTCGAACCCGATGCGCTGGTGCTGCTTGCCGAAGGACGCGGGCGCCGTGAAGCCCTCGTGGTTGCCGATGAACTCGAAGTAGCGGCCGTGCAGGTGCTCGACGTGGTGCGGGTCGACGGCATTCTCCATGACCTGCACGTAGTTGCAGGGGATGTCGGCCCACCCGATGTCGCGGTAGCCGTCCATCACGTAGACGTCGAAGCGCGGCAGGAGCGGCGCGGGGTCCGGGCCGAGGAAGGCCCAGACGAGCCCGCCGAGCTCCTCGACCTTCCCGGCGGTCGCGCGGACCCGGCTCTGGAAGTTCGTGTTGTCCTTCTCGGCGGGCTGGTCGGTGCACGCGCCCTCGGTGTCGAACTTCCACCCGTGGTAGGGGCAGCGCAGCCCGTCGCCCTCGACGACCCCGTAGGCCATCGACGCCTTCCGGTGCGGGCACGGCTCCGGGATGATCCCGTACCGGCCCGACGGCGAGCGCCACAGCGCGAAGAACTCCCCGAGCAGCTCCACCCGCTTGACGGGGAACTCGGCCATCTCGCGGGCGAACGCGACCGGGTACCAGTAGCGGCGCAGGACCTCGCCCATGCGGGTCCCGGGCTCGACGGCGGTGAGCTCGTCGTTCTGCTCGGCGGTCAGCACGGCTGCCTCCCCGTGGCTCGTGGTGGTGCGGCCCACGCTAGGGGCGCCGACACCGGGGGAGAAGCGCGCTGTGCCGGTGTGCGGGACGGCCCGCTATCCGTGCTCGCGGTGCAGCCGGGCCAGCATCCGGTTGTAGGCCTCGAGCGCCGAGTCGTCCTCGTCGAGGTCGCCGTCGTCGGACGCGGACCCGTCGTCCCCGGTGATCGCCGAGCGGCGCGCCGACTCCAACCAGGGGCCGAAGTCCACCCGTCCGCTGGGGTCCGAGACCCACATCCGGCCCAGCAGCACCATGATCACCATCATCAGCGCGTCGCCGCCGACCCACATGATCCCACCGCCGAGGTGGACGCCCTCCACGTCGTAGGCGGGGAACATCGTCGCGGGCGCGAGCATCAGCACGACGCCGACGAGGGTGTCCACGCCCATCGCGACGAGCATCAGCACGAACCGCGCGAAGTACGCCGGGCGCTGCGGGAGGACGTCGACGCCGATGGCGGTGTGGAAGAACAGCAGCCCCGTGACGAGGTAGAGCACCTGCTCGGCGTGGTGCAGCGCCATCGAGCCGGCCATCGCCTCCATGAACCCGGTGAGGTGGGTCAGGACGACGACCGCCCCGTAGACGACGAGGACGGTGGCCGGGAAGGTGACCACGCGCGCGACGCGACCCGTGACGACGGCGTCGAACGCCCGGGCCCCGGAGCCGTGCAGGTGGTGGCGCAGCAGCTCCAGCGGGTGCGCGGTCACCCAGAACGCCGGGATCACCATGATCAGCATGAGGTGCATGACCATGTGCACCGCGAACGCGCCGTGCCCGAAGACCGCGATCCCGGAGTTGAAGGTCAGGACGGCGGCCGCGAGCGCGGCGGCGAAGGCGGCGGTGCGCCGGATCGGCCACGCGCCGTGCCGCAGCGCCCCGGTCAGGTAGAGCGCGCCCAGCACCAGCAGGACGGCGTCGACCCCCCACGAGGGCTCCCACGTGGTGAGCACGTCCGCCCACGCCGGTCCCGGCGTCGGACCCATCGGCCCCATCATTCGACCACTCCAGCCACGCCCACCATGGTGCTCCGCCCCCGCCCACCCGGCAGCGCGCCGGGGCGGGTGGGTCAGCGGACGTCGGTCACACCGGGAGCGCGGAGAGCTTCTGCCACTCCGGCCAGGTGAGCGACCAGTCGTAGATGTCGGTGCGCGGCATCGGGACCGGGCTGCCGGTGACCTCGACCGGGTCGCCGAACAGCGCGGTGTTGAAGTAGTTCTCCGCGTCCTGCGTCGAGAGGTTGACGCAGCCGTGGGTCACGTTCTCGCTGCCCTGGGCGCCCTCGGAGAGCGGGTTGGCGTGGATGAACTCGCCGTTGTTGGAGATCCGGACCGCCCAGTGCTCCGGCACGTTGTTGTAGCCGTACGCGGGGTTGGACATGAGCACCGTCTGCTGCTTGCTCATGACGACGTGGACGCCGTTGGTGGTGTTGCGGTTCGGGTCCGAGCCCAGCCCGTAGCTGGCCGGCACGTCCATGAGGGTCTTCCCGGCCCCGTCCACCACGGTCATGTGGAACGAGTTCACGTCGGCCTTGACGATCTGCGCCCGGCCGATGGTGAAGTGTGAGCTCACGTTCTCCGCGCCCCAGCTGCCGCCGCCGACGTCGACACCCTGCAGGTTCGCGGCCACGGTCACCTGCGTCCCGGGCTTCCAGTAGCCCTCCGGCCGCCAGTGCACCCGCGAGCCCTGCTCGGTGTCGGGCAGCCAGCCCCACGAGCCCGTGGTCGGCACCGAGGTCTGCACCGAGAGCGCCCGCTGCGCGGCCGCCTTGTCGGCGACGGTGCCGTCGAACTGCACGATGATCGGCGCCGCGATCCCGACGGACGCCCCGTCCGCGATGTTGAGGTTCGCGCCGACCTTGTTCTGGGGCGTCACCGTGGTGAACGAGCCGGTCAGCGGCTGGGCCGCGCCGTTCCCGTCGAGCACGACGCCCTTCCACGTGTACGTGGCGGCGTAGGCGAGGGTCACGGTGCTCGTCCAGCCGTCCGGGGTGGGACGCCCGGCCACCGCCGCGCCGTCCGGGCCGACGAGGGCGATGTCGGTGAGCCGGCCGTCGGCGACGTGGACGCTCGCCGGCTGGGCGGGAGCGACGTCGGTCGCGCCGGCGGCCGGCGTCGTCGTGACCCGCACCGGTGGGGCCGACGGGGCCTCCGCCTCCGACGACGACCCGCCCGACGAGCCGGGACCCGCATTCGCCCGTTCGATGTTGCCCCACACGGTCACCGCGGCGAGCGCCACCGCGAACACGACCATCACCCCGAGCAGAGCCCGCCCGAGCGCCATCGACCCACACCCCACACACGTCGGCGTCACCTACGGCCACGGACCGTCCCCGGGCCTCACCGTCGGACGTCCTGCGCCCGACACGGTTCCACCATGGTGCCCCGCCCGTGACACGGACGTGGAGCGGCGCACCGGTGCGGCGCGATTCGTGACCTACCGCCCCGGGATGGGCCTGCCCGAGAAGAGGTACTTCTGGGCGAGGGCGACCGGGTCGTAGGCGGGTGCGGTCGACACCGCGGGCTCGGACTCGGCGGTCGTCACCGGCCGGGTCTGGACGATGCACACCGGATCGCCCGCGCGGCGGTGCCGGCCGATCACCCACTCCACGTCGACCGGGTGCCCGTAGTGCTCCTCGATCGAGATGACGGCCGCGGCGATCGCGCCGATCTGCTCGTCGTCGAGCACCCGCCGGTCGGCGAGCTTCGCGGGCATCTCGATCTCGGTGACGGCGCCGACCGCGAAGTCGAACGCGCTCACGATCTTCTTGTGAGCCACGTCGTAGCGCAGCACGCGGCCGTCGGCCTTGCCGATCTCGACGTGGTCGGGGTCGACGAGGCCCTGGACGATCGCCTCGCCCCAGCCCCAGCTGGTCTCGACGACGATGCGGTCGCGCTTGCCGGTGACGGGGTGCACCGAGAACGCCACGCCCGAGGCGCGGGCGTGGATGAGCTCGATGACACCGACCGCGATCGGCATGTCGTGGTGGCTGATGCCGCGGCGCAGCCGGTAGGCCAGGGCCCGGGCGGTGAACAGCGACCCCCAGCAGCGCCGCACCGACTCGAGCACGCGCTCGATCCCCGAGACGCCGAGGTAGGTGTCGAAGATCCCGGCGAACGACGCGTCGGCGGCGTCCTCCCCGGTGGCCGACGAGCGCACCGCGACCGGCACGTTGACGTCGACGCAGCGCAGGCACAGCTCCTCGTAGGCCTCGGTGAGCCGTCCGGCGAGGTGCTCGCTCATCGGTGTGGCCGTGAACAGCTCGCGGATCGCGGCCGAGGCCTGCTCGACCTCGGCGTCGGTCGGCCCGGTGCCCAGCCCGGCGAGCACCTCGTCGATCCGCCCGTCGAGACCGGACTCCCGGCAGTGGCGCCGGTAGGCGTCCACGGTCACGGCGAAGCCCTGCGGGACCTGGACCCCGGAGGCGAGCAGCTCGGCGAGGCGGCCCATCTTCGCGCCGCCGCACGCCACCGCCTGCTCGGGCGCGACCTCGTCGAGCCAGGCGATCGCCTCGCAGCTGTGCCGTTCCGGCGCGGCGCCCGTGGCGGGCTCCACCGGCGCCGACGTCACGCGGGCACCTCCGGAGCGCTCCCGACGGCGGACGGCGCGACGTCCGCCGCCCGGGTCAGCACCGTCACGGTGCCGCTGGTGCCGTCCACCTCGACCTCGTCGCCATCGTTGATCGACATCGTCGCGATGCCGGTCGCGGTCACCGTCGGGACGCCGTACTCGCGCCCGACGATCGCGGCGTGCGAGAGCATGCCGCCGCCGTCGCAGACCGCGCCGGCGATCTTGCCGAACGCCGGGGTCCAGTTCGGCGAGGTCGACTCGCAGACCAGGATCGAGCCGGGCTCGAGCCGGTGGAGCTCGTCCGAGGACTGCAGGATCCGTGCGATCCCACGCGCGGTGCCCTTCGCCGCGGCCACGCCGGTGATCGTCGTCTGGGCGGCGGCATCCGGGTTCTGGACGGCCCTGATCGACTGCGGGTTCAGTCCGAAGATCTCGATGAGGATCGGGTCCTCGACCGCCTCCGGGATGGTCCCCAGCACCTTGGGCATCTCGCCGCGGCGGTGGTGCCAGTGGTCGAAGTACTGGCGGCGGGCGTCGACCAGGCTGCGCAGGTTCGCGTCGTAGGGCTTGTCGCCGGTGGCGACGTCGCGCAGCTCGGGCCAGAACAGGTAGAGCATGTCGTCCTGGTGGTCGGCCTTGACCCGGTTCGCCAGCTCCTGGCAGCCCCAGCGCAGCGGCAGCATGACCTTGAGATCGATGTAGTAGTTGTGGTCGTCCTGCCACCAGGGGAAGTTGGCCTCCTGGTTGGACGCGAGCCCGGCGTCGAAGACCGCCTGCTCCTCGCGGGTGAGCCCGGCGCGGGCGTTCTCGATCGCCTCCTCGCGCTCGGCCATCGCGTTGGCGGCCGCACGGTCGAAGTCGTGGGGGTCCTTGCGCTGCAGGAACGTCTTCACCAGGTCCAGCGGGATCGTGTTGTCCTCGATCCAGCTCGGGACGCCGACGTCGCAGGTCGCCTCGGCGCGGTAGCCGTAGATCTGGAGGAAGGCGTCGAACTCGGTCAGCCAGACCGAGGCGGCGCCGCCGTGGCGGGCGAGGGCGTCGCGCAGCTGCCCGCCGTCGTGTGCCTCGAAGACCGGCTCGAGCCCCGCGGCCCGCGCCGCCAGGGCGAGGTCGTAGAGCTTCCGGTCGGTCTCCATGATCTTGGTGTCCTCGCCCTGGAGGAACTTGCCGATCTCGTTCGGGTTGATGCCCATGTCCGCGCAGGCGCCGTAGAAGCCCAGGAAGTTCGCGAGCATCGGGTACATGACGCCGAAGTGGATCTCCATCGCCCGCTTGTGGTAACGCCGGGACTGCCCGAGCAGGGTCGGGAGGTCGTCGCCCCGGACCTGGGTGAAGTCGATGCCGCGGAAGTACGACCAGGTGTTCTCCAGCTCGTCCCGGCCGGACTCCCAGATGCTGCGGTAGTTGGTGAGGAAGTGCGGGAGGTTGGTCGCGATGCGCCCGGCGCGCGCCTCGATCTCGCGGGGGTCGGTCTCGGGCAGCGCCGAGCCGTAGAGGTGGGTGCCGGCGAACCGGGCGGTGACACCGCGGCCGGGCGGGAGCGGCAGCGACTCCGCGGCGTGCTGGGTGCCCCAGCAGTAGCCGTCGCCGCTCCAGAGCGTCGAGCCGAGCGGCGTCAGGCCGCGCGACCAGTGGAAGTCGAGGAACCAGAACGAGTTCTCGTCACCGGGCCGGAACGGGCCCGCGGGGTCGACGATCCACGGCATGTCGAAGTACTCGGGCTTGTAGCCCGGGTACCACTCGCCCGTGCTGTACGCGTCGACCGGCACGACGTTCGCCATCTGACCCTCCTCGGCGATGAGATCGAGCAGACCGTGATCCAAGCGCGAGAGTGACGCAAGCAACACGTTCGCGGGGACGGAACGTTGCTCCCGGGCGAACGGGATGGTCCCGGGTCATCCGGAGGGGGCCTAGCGTTCGGGCGATGAGCACCCCCCGAGCGCTGCTGCTCGACATCGGCGGAGTCCTGCTCACCTCGGCGCACGAGCGGATGTCCGACCTCGGGGCCCGGCACCCGGACCTCGCGGCGTTCTTCGACGTCCGCGGTCTGCTCGGTCCGCGCCCCGACGAGGCCTGGGACGCCGTGCTCGCCGAGCGGGCGAGCGAGCGCGGGTACTGGGCGGCCCGGGCGGCCGAGTACGCGGAGCTCGTGGGGGACCGGTCGGGTCGGGGCGTGCCGGCCCTCATGGACGTGCTCTATCCCGACGACGAGACCGACCCGGTCGGGCCCTTCCGCCCCGAGGTCATCGCGCTCATGGACGACGCCCGGGCGGCGGGCCTCGTCGTGGCGGCGCTGACCAACGACCTCGCGGCCTTCCACGGCGAGGCGGACCTGGGCGACCACCCGGTGCTCGGCCGCTTCGACGTGGTCGTCGACGGGTCCGTGACGGGGGTGCTCAAGCCCGACCCGGGCGCCTACCGGCTGGCGGTCGAGGCCGTCGGCCGGGCCGCGGACGAGATCGTGTTCCTCGAC
>JAICLN010000335.1 GCA_025925615.1 Actinomycetospora sp.
CCGGCGTCCGTCACCGCGGTCGGTTGTCGCACCGTCCCAGGGTGCTCCGCGACCCTGGGAGCCACCTGGGCGGGGTGGATCAGGACGGTGTGAGCGGGGTGGGGGGCCCGTTCGGGCACGTCCCCGGACGGGCGACGCCGGCGCGGGCCAGGCCGGCGAGCACGTGCCCGGCCACCACGCGCTGACCCACGGCGGTGGGGTGCAGCCCGTCGGCGACCCGCGGGAACGACCAGCCCTCGGTCAGCGGGTCGAGCACGACGACGCGGGGGTCGGCGCGGCGCGCGGCCTCGACGATGGTGGCGTCGGTGGCCCGGGACTCGGCGGTCGGCGCGCCGACGTGCGCGAACACCGTGATCAGCACCAGCCGGGCCCGGGGCGCCTCGCGCCCGGCGGTCCCGACGGCGGTGGTCACCGCGGCCCGCAGCTGCGGTGCCGGCGTGCCGACGTCGTTGTGGCCCGCCTGCAGCACCACCATCGACGGGTCGAGGCCGACAGGGCCGCGCGCGCCGCGGCCGGTGGAGAGGTAGCCGGCCCCGGGCACGGCGCCCACCATCACGGGCTCGCCGAGGCAGCGCCCGACGATCGTGGGCCAGGCCTGCTCGGCGCTGCTGCCGGTGCCCGCGGAGATCGAGGCGCCGAGGACGACGATCGGGTGCAGGGGCGCCCCGGACCCGACCGCCGTCACCAGCGCGGGCCGCGGCGGGAGCAGCGGGGCCGCCGGCCCGGTCCCGACGAGGCCGACGGCGGCCACGACGGCCGCCGTCACCACGCCGACGGCGAGCGCGACGAGCGCCCGGCGCCGCCCCGGGGCGAGCAGGTCGGCGACGGCCCGGCGGCGGCCGGGGGTCGGCGTCACCGGAGACCTCACCCCACGCGGACGAGCGCGAACGACTCGGGCGCCAGGCTGACCGCGGCCTCGGAGACCCCGGCGCCGAGGGGCGCGGCGAGAGTCTCGTGGGCGCCGTCGACGGCGACCGTGCGCTCGACCGGCGCGAGGTTGACCACGAGGCGGAGGTTACCCCGGTGGAGCACGAGGGTCCGGGATCCGGGATCGACGTCGCAGTGCACCCGGTCCAGGCGCGGGTCGGCCAGGTCGGGCTCGGTCCGGCGCAGCGCGATGAGCGAGCGGTAGACCTCGAGCAGCCACGCGTGCTGCCCCTCCCCGGGCTCGGACCAGTCGAGCGTGGACCGCTCGAAGGTCGCGACGTCGGTCGGGTCGGGCGCATCGGCGGCCCCCCACCCGTGGGCGGCGAACTCCGCCCGCCGCCCGGTCCGCACCGCCTCGGCCAGCTCCGGGTCGTCGAACCCGACGAAGAACGCCCAGGGGGTCGACGCGCCCCACTCCTCGCCCATGAAGACCATCGGCGTGAACGGCGAGCAGAACACCAGCGCCGCCCCGCAGGCGAGCAGGCCCGGCGGGAGCGACGCCGAGAGCCGGTCGCCGGCGGCCCGGTTGCCGACCTGGTCGTGGTCCTGGAGGTAGGCGAGGAACCGGTGGCCCGGCACCCGCGCGAGGTCGACCGGCCGGCCGTGGGTGCGGCCGCGGAAGGTCGACCACGTCCCGGCGTGGACGTAGGCCTCCCGCAGGACCCGGGCGAGCGTCTCCAGCTCGCCGAAGTCGACGTAGTAGCCCTGGGTCTCCCCGGTCAGCGTGGAGTGCAGCGCATGGTGGACGTCATCGCACCACTGGGCGTCGAGGCCGTACCCGCCCGCCTCGCGCGGGGTGACCAGGCGCGGGTCGTTGAGGTCGGACTCGGCGATGAGCACGCACGGCCGGCCCAGGGTCGACGCGAGCGTGTCCGCCGTCGTCGCCATCTCCTCGAGCAGGTGGGTCGCCCGGGCGTCGTGCAGCGCGTGCACCGCGTCGAGGCGCAGCGCGTCCACCCCGAAGTCGGCGAACCACATCGCGACGTTCTCCAGGATGTACGCGCGGACGGTGTCCGAGCCGGGCCCGTCGAGGTTGAGCGCCGAGCCCCAGTCGTTCGCGCCGCTGAAGTAGGGCCCGAAGCGGTCGAGGTAGGCCCCGGACGGGCCGAGGTGGTTGTAGACGGCGTCGAGCACGACGGCGAGGCCGCGCTCGTGGCAGCCCGCGACGAAGCGGCGGAAGCCGTCGGGACCGCCGTAGTTCTCGGTGACCGCGAACCACAGCACCCCGTCGTAGCCCCAGCCGCGGGACCCGTCGAAGGCGTTCACCGGCAGCACCTCGACGTGGGTGATGCCGAGGTCGACGAGGTGGTCGAGGCGCTCCAGGGCGTCGTCGAACGTCCCACCGGGGGTGAACGTGCCCACGTGCATCTCGTAGATCACGGCGCCGGGCAGGGCGCGGCCGGTCCAGGCGTCGTCGAGGGCGGGCGAGGCGTCCGGGTCCCACACCCGCGACGCGGCGTGCACCCCGGCCGGCTGCCACCGGGAGCGGGGCTCCGGGAGCGGGTCCGAGCCGTCGAGGGCGTACGCGTAGTCGCTGCCGTGGCCGGCGCCCGCGACCAGGGCGTGCCACCAGCCCGCGCCGGCGTCCCGGGCCTCCTCGTCCCGGGTCATCGGGTGGGGCGTCCCGTCCACGACCACCGCGACGGCGTCCGCCCCGGGCGCCCACACCGCGAAGCGTCCGTCCGTGCCGAGCCCGCTGCGGGTCGCCGTCGTCATGCTCCGGATCATCCCGGGGCGGGCCCACCACCGCGAACGCGCGACCGTGTCAGGCCCCCGGGTACCGTCTCCGGGGCGCGGCCCGCGCCACGGGACCAGCCGAACGGAAGCCGATGTCGCAGACGGGTGATGCGCCCCCGGAGAGCACGGACCCGCTGTTCGCGGGTCGCTCCGGTGTCGCCCGGGACATGGCGGCCGTCGACTGGGCCGCCACCCCGCTCGGCCCGTCCCCGACGTGGCCGTCGGGCCTGCGGGACGTGGTGCGCGTCCTGCTCACCTCACGCTTCTCCATGTGGATGGCGTGGGGCCCCGAGCTGACGATGTTCTACAACGACGAGTACCGGGACGCCACGCTGCGCCGCAAGCACCCGTGGGCGCTGGGCCGGCCGTTCGACGAGGTGTGGGCCGAGATCCGGGAGGTCCTGACCCCGCAGATCCGCACCGTGCTCGAGGACGGCGAGGCCACCTGGGACGAGGACCTGCTGCTCTTCCTCGAGCGCTACGGGTGGCCGGAGGAGACCTACCACACGTTCTCCTACAGCCCCCTGTACGACGAGGGCGGCCCGGTCCAGGGACTCCTCTGCGTCGTCGCCGAGACCACCGAGCGCGTGCTCGCCGAGCGCCGCATGGCCTTCCTGCGCGACCTGGCGAGTGCCATGACCTCGGCCCGGTCGATCGGCGAGGTCACCGCCGCGGCACGCGAGGTGCTCGGCGGGGCGCGCCGGGACCTGCCCTTCGGCCTGCTCTACCTGCTCGATCCGGCCGTGGGGCCGCGCACCGCGCGACTCGCCGCCGCGGTCGGGGTGGACGCCGACGGGCCCGGCGCACCGGCGACCGTCGAGCTCGGCGTGCCCGGGCGCACCTGGCCCTCGGCCGCGGTCGCGTCCTCGCGACGGCTCCTGCCCCTGGGCGAGGAGGCCCGGGCCGGCATGCCGGAGGACTGCGACCGGGTCGCCGTCGTCCCGCTGACCCCCGCGACCACCTCCGGGCACGACGGCGGGCCGATCGGGGTGCTCGTCGTCGGGCTCTCGCGGTACCTGTCCTACGACGACCGCTACCGGGACTTCGTCGCGCTCGTGGCCGGGCAGGTCACCTCGGGGGTGCTCGACGCGCGGGCGGCCGAGGCCGACCGGCAGCGGCAGCTGGTCGCCGACGCCAGCCACGAGCTGCGCACCCCGTTGACGTCGCTGCGCACGAACCTCGACCTGCTGACCCAGGCCGACAAGCAGGGCGGTCTGTCGGAGTCCTCCCGTCGTGAGCTGATGGCCGACGTGCGGTTCCAGATCGAGGAGCTGACCACGCTGGTCGGCGACCTGGTCGCGTTGGCCCGAGACGAGCCGCTCGAGCGCGCCGTGGAGCCCGTCGACCTCGCGGAGGTGACCAGCCGCGCCGTCGAGCGGGTA
>JAICLN010000333.1 GCA_025925615.1 Actinomycetospora sp.
CGTGCCGCGGCGGGCGAGCGCGGTGACGGCCAGCAACGCCGCCCAGAGCCCCGCGATCACGCCGAGGCGCAGCACCCGGTCGTCCTCGCCGATCACCACGACGACGGCGGCGACCGCGGCCAGCAGTCCGGTCGACGCCAGGAGCAGGCGCACGACCGGGTCCCCGGCACGTCTCGGGGCGACACCCGTGCTGGAGCGGGCCATGTCGGGCACCCTACCGAGGGCGATCACCCGACCACGGCCCGGTGGTCCCGTCAGCGGTCCCGTGTCGGCGAGGTGTCCTGGTCGTCGGGCGTGCGACAGCACCACTCGAGCGCGAGGGCCGCGGCCACGAGGACCACCGCCCCGACGATCCCGACGACCGCCGCGACCGTGTCCGACGCCGCGGCGACGACCTCGGTGCGGCGTGGCAGGACGTAGGCGAGCACCCCGCACCAGGCCCCGCCCACGAGCGCCCCGGCCAGCGCGGAGGCCTTGGCGAGCGCGAGGGCCCGCGCGGCGGCGAGGGCGTCGACGGGACGGGCACCGGGCCGGTGCCGGATGCGCCGGTAGAGCACCACGGCGACGCCGGCCTCGACGAGCCCGAGCACGAGGAAGGTCACCCCCGCCGGCACGGGCAGCGGAGGCAAGGCCCCGTAGAACGCCCCGAGGAGGAGGTTCACGACGAGGCCGGCGGCGACCGCGATCACGAGCAGCACCGACGGGCTGGTCCGCGTCGTCACGGGGCGCTCCGGTCGACCCGCACGACACCGTCGCGCTCCGCCGCGGGGAGGGCGGCGAGCAGGTCGGCCAGCCGACCCCGGCCCGGCACCTCGGTGTCCGGCTCGATCTCGACCCACGGCACCAGCACGAACGCCCGCTCGGCGAGGCGTGGGTGCGGCAGCAGCAGCTCGGGGTCGTCGCTGGTCACCCCGACACCGGCGTCCTCGACCGTGAGCACGTCGACGTCGAGGGTGCGGGGCCCCCAGCGGACGGCCTCGGGCGAGCGGTCGCGGCCTCGGGTCCGCTCGGCCCGCTGCGCCCGGTCGAGCCAGTCGCGCGGACCCGCCGTCGGGTCCTCGACGGCGACGACGAGGTTGAGGAAGTCGTCCTGGGCGACCCCGCCCCACGGCGCGGTGGCGTACGTCCCCGAGACGGCCGTCGTCCAGGGGGCGAGGACGTCGAGTGCGTGGCACAGGTGGGCCTCGCGGTCCCCGACGTTGGAGCCCAGGGAGAGCACGGCGCGGGTCACCGGCGGCTCCGCGTGACGCGCACCACCACGTCGTCGAACGGGCGGGCGATCGGGGCCTGCGGCTTGTGCAGCGCGACCTCGACGACGGCGACCCGCGGGTCGTCGAGCACGACGGCGGCGACGTCCGCGGCGACCGCCTCGATGAGCGCCCGGGGCGGGCCTTCGACGACGGCGGCCGCGGCCTCGGCGAGCGCGCCGTAGTCCACGGTGTCGGTGAGATCGTCGCTGGCCCCGGCCGCGGCGAGGTCGGTCCACACCACCAGGTCGAGGACGAAGTCCTGGCCGTCGCGGCGCTCGTGGTCGAAGACGCCGTGGTGACCGCGCACCCGCAGGCCGCGCAGCTCGATGCGGTCGCGGACCTCCGCCGCACTCACGACCCGTTCCTCGCCCGCGAGGTGCCCCAGTGCCAGGCCGCCGCGACGGCGACCGCGTCGAGCGAGGCCGAGACCTCGTGCACGCGAACCCCCCACGCACCGGCGTTCGCAGCCAGCGCGGTCACCGCGGCAGTGGCGTGCTCGCGGCCGTCCGGACGCCGCGGCGTGCCCTCGTCGTCGGCGAGCAGCGCCCCGAGGAACCGCTTGCGGGAGGCGCCGACGAGCACCGGGAAGCCGAGCGAGGTGAACACCTCCAGCTTGCGCAACAGCTGCCAGTTGTGGGCGGCGGTCTTCGCGAACCCGAGGCCCGGGTCGAGCACGAGCAGGTCCGGGTCGACCCCGGCGAGCACTGCGCGGTCGACCTGCTCGACGAGCTCGGCACGCACCTCGTCGACGACGTCCTCGTAGCTCGCCAGCTCCTGCATGCGCCGCGAGTGGCCGCGCCAGTGCATGAGCACCCAGCCCACGCCCGCCTCGGCGATCACCCGGGCCATGTGCGGGTCGGCCAGCCCGCCGGAGACGTCGTTGACGAGCTCCGCACCTGCCTCGATCGCCGCCACGGCGACCTCGGCCCGGCTGGTGTCCACGCTGACCCGGACGCCGGCCGAGACGAGGTCGGACACCACCGGCACGACGCGGGCCGTCTCGGTCGCGGCGTCGATCCGCTCCGCGCCGGGGCGGGTGGACTCCCCGCCGACGTCGACGTAGGTGGCGCCGCGCAGCGACATGGCGACGCCGTGGGCCACCGCGTCGTCGCGGTCGAGCCAGCGCCCGCCGTCGGAGAACGAGTCCGGCGTGACGTTGAGCACGCCCATGACGAGGCAGTGGTCGGGACGCGGGAGGACGCGCCGCGCGGGCGGTCCGGGGGCGGCGGATCCGGAGGCGGGGGGCTCGGGGACGGGCGACACGCTCAGCCGCCCCGGATGAGTCCGAGGGCCTCGGCGCGCGTGCTCGCGGACGACTTGAGGGTGCCGCGGACGGCGGAGGTCGTCGTGCGCGAGCCCGGCTTGCGGACCCCGCGCGCGGACATGCACTGGTGCTCGGCGTCGATGACGACGATGACCCCGCGGGCGTCGAGCGCACGGTCGAGGGCATCGGCGACCTGCGTGGTCAGGCGTTCCTGGACCTGGGGCCGGCGGGCGTAGAGGTCGACGAGCCGCGCGAGCTTCGACAGGCCGGTCAGCCGTCCGTCGGGCCCGGGCAGGTAGGCCACGTGCGCCACCCCGTGGAAGGGCAGCAGGTGGTGCTCGCACATCGAGAACATCGGGATGTCGCGGACGAGGACGAGCTCGTCGTGGTTCTCGGAGAAGGTCCGCGCGAGCACCTCGTCGGGGTCGCCGTCCAGGCCCGCGAAGAGTTCGCGGTAGGCCCGCGCGACCCGGGCCGGGGTGTCGCGCAGACCCTCGCGGTCCGGGTCCTCCCCGATGCCGATGAGGATCTCGCGGACCGCGGCCTCGATGCGCGGTGCGTCGAAGGTGCGTCCCTCGCCCGCGGCGGCCTGGTCATGACCGTTGCCGCGCGCCGCCGGCGGCACGACCGTGTCCTCGCTGGTCGTCACGTCTGGCTCACCCCGGTGCTCGTGCTGCGGAACGGGGGCTGCGGGACGGGGCTCGGCCTCCGTGGAGTCGGTCCTCCCGCGAAGGGGTGGCCGCCGTTGGTCAGCTCTCCGATCGGCCGTCGGGTCGACGACCGTCCGGATCACCGTACGGGTTCGGAGCGCCGTCGCCAGGTGACGTGAATGACCCGCTGCTCTGCTGCTCGGCCTCAGGCGCGCTACGCCGACCGGACGACTGCGCGTCCTCCGGAGCGGCGTGCTGCCCGCCCTGGTTGCCCCATCCGGCTGGCGTGGAGCCCGACCCGCCGTACTGACCGGCGCCGTGCTGGCCCGCGCCGTGCTGCCCGTAGGGCCGCGAGCCACCCTCCCAGGAGGTGCCGCGCGGCGTCGTCGCCGGGGTCCACCCGGGCGGCGCGCCGTAGTTCGGCGGGACCGACGACGGCGGCTGGGAGGAGCCACCCGTGCGGTAGACGTCCGGGATGCCCCAGCCCGAGGTGCCGCGACCCGCCTGGTCGCCGGGGCGGGACTGGTCGGGGCCGCCGGTGGACGGCGTCCCGACCGGCGGGGTGTTCGGCGCGCCCCAGGAGCCCGCGCCGTTCTGGCCCGCCCCGTTCTGGGCGTTCTGACCGACGCCGTTCTGGGCGTTCTGACCGGCGCCGTTCTGGGCGTTCTGACCGACGCCGTTCTGGGCGTTCTGACCGACGCCGTTCTGGGTGCTCTGGCCGTGCCCGTTCGCCCCGGCACCGACGCGCGCCGGCTCGCGGCGCTCGTCCTCGGGCGGCCACGGCTCGCCGCGCTCGGCCGCCACCTCGCGCCGGGTCTTGATCGGCGGACGGTCGGAGGGCGTGCGGTCCCCGAAGTCGTTGAACGCAGTGATGCGCGGGCGCTTGGTCA
>JAICLN010000184.1 GCA_025925615.1 Actinomycetospora sp.
GGGATTTCAGTCCAGGATAGATCAGACCGGTACGCTTAGGGGCGACCAGCGTTTTCCCTGCTTGGCACAGCGCTCACTCGTCCCTAGTGCGCGACTACCTGGACTAGATCCTCGGAGACGAACGGGCCGGCCCGGTCACCTCCCCGAGGTGGCCGGGCCGTTCGTCGTCCTCGGCCCTGCCCCGGAGCGCAGCAGCGCCGCCGGCGCCCCGGTCAGGGCGGCGCGGGCCTCGTCGTCGAGCTGCCGCCGCTCACCTACCGCCGCGGCACCGCGGGCTTGGCGGAGCTCTCCCAGAGCTCGCCCCCGGTGAGCACGTAGACGAACGGCACGACGGGCACGAGCGCGAGGACCGCCCACACGATCTTCGCGGTGCCGCTGAGCTCGGGGCGGACGACGAGGTTGAGCCAGACGAGCACCACCGCGACGGGGTGGAGGAAGCAGACGAGCAGCTCGGCGATCTTCTTCATCGCTGCCTCCTCGGGTGGGGGCGGCCTGGATCACCGCCCGGTCCGGCGAGGTTAGCGACGAACGCCCACGCGGCCAATGCCGCGACCACCGACGTCCGCGTATACCCGGACCCCCGGATGGGCAGACTCACCCCACGCGTCGGGACGGATCAGGGTGAGGAGGGTCGGGTGGCCCAGGACGACCAGCTCATCGCCGGGCGCTACCGACTCCTGGCCCAGGTCGGCAGCGGGGCGATGGGCGTCGTGTGGCGGGCCGAGGACGAGACCCTGCGACGGACGGTCGCCCTCAAACAGGTCCTCCTCCCGAGCGGGGTCGACGACTCGACCCGGGAGCGGGCCTACCGCCGGGTGATGCGCGAAGGCCGGCTGTTCGCGCGCCTGCACCACCCGAACGCGATCGCGGTGTTCGACGTCGTCGACCACGGGGGCGAGCCCTGGCTGGTGATGGAGTACCTGCCGTCGGAGAGCCTGTCCGAGGCGGTCACCGCCCGCGGAGTGCTGTCCGCGGCGGCCGCGGCGAGCGTCGGGCACCAGATCGCGGCGGCGCTCACCGCCGCGCACGAGGCCGGGATCGTGCACCGCGACGTCAAGCCCGGCAACGTCCTCCTCGGTCGCGACGGCGTGGTCAAGGTGACCGACTTCGGCATCTCCCGCGCCGTCGACGAGGCCACCGTGACCTCCGGCGGGATGATGGCCGGGACCCCGGCCTACCTCGCCCCGGAGGTCGCCCGCGGTGCGGACGCCGACTTCCGGTCCGACGTCTACTCGCTCGGGTCGACGATCTACGCGGCTGTGGAGGGCGAGCCGCCCTTCGGTCAGGGCGAGAACGCCCTCGCCCAGCTCCATCGCGTGGCGACGGGCGAGTACACCCCGCCGCGGCACGCCGAATCCCTCACGCCGTTGCTCGAGCGCCTGCTCGCGGGTGACCCCGCACGCCGTCCCGAGATGCACCAGGTGCGCGACGAGCTCGGACGGCTCGCCGCCGTGGAGGCCGAGACCGACGAGTGGCCCGAGGAGCGGCGCGAGCCGACGGGCCCGACGCTGCCCGTCACCCCACCGGCGGCCCCTGCCTCGTCGCCCGGGAACGGTCGCGGCCCCTCCGGGCTCACCCCCCGCGAGTTCGGGCGGCCCGGTGGGGCCGTGGTGGCGCTGACGGCGACCCCCACCCGCACCCATCCGACTGCGCCGGTCACGACGGAGCAGGACGAGCCCGACGACGGTGGCCGACGGCGCCGCCGCCGCCGTCTGGTCGGGATCGGGCTCGCGGTCGTCCTGGTCGGGGCCGTCGTCGCGGTCGCCCTGGTCCTGGGACGGGCCGGCGGAGTCGGCGCGACCGTCGGCGCGACCGGGACCGGGGCCGCCCCGACGACCGCGGGCGAGCCCGGCTCCACCGGGACCGAACAGGCTTCCGGTGGCGGCTCGGGCGGTTCCGGCGGTTCTGCCGGGTCCGGTAGCGGGGCCGTGGCGCCGGCGACGGGCTCCCCCGACCAGGTCGAGCAGCAGCAGGCGATCATCGACTACTACGCGCTGATCCCGTCGCACCTCGCGGAGGGCTGGCAGCGCCTCACACCCGCGTACCAGCAGAACACCGCGGGCGGCTTCGCCGCGTACTCCGGCTTCTGGGGCACCGTGCAACGGGTCACCGTGCGCGGGGTGTCGCCGGGCCCGGACGACACCATCGACGCCACCGTCACCTACGTCCGCGACGGCGGGAGCACCAGCGAGGAACGGACGCTCTTCCGGATGGTCCGCCAGGACGGGACGTGGAAGATCGACGGGAGCCAGGTGCTCGCCAGCCGGTGAGCGGACGGTCCGGCGCGGAGGAGCCGCCCGGACCGTCGCTACCGTGGTGGGTGTGGACGACTTCCTGGGACCCGCGGGCCGGAGCGAGCGGGTCCGGCCCGAGGAGAAGCGCCGCTACCAGTTCGGGCTGGCCTTCAACGTCGTCGCCGGCATCATCTGGCTCGTCATGTACGTCACCACCGGGGCCTGGTACTTCGCGGTCCTGCTCGCGGTGTGCGCCGTGATCGCGGGCATGGCCGGCATGGCGCTGATGGCGCTGCGGTCCCGCCCGCAGTAGGCCTCACGGCACGAGGGGTTCACGGGACGAGCGCGAAGCCCTCCCGGGCCGCCGCGTCGCGCAACCGCGCGTCGAAGGTCTGCTTGCCAGCAATCGTGCTGTCACCAACGGTCGGTGCCGAGGCCGCCTGCGATGCTGTGGACCATGACGCAGCACCCCGACGCCGACGATCTCCCCGGCCCCGATCCGGCCGCGGTCCACGAGCGGTCGGTCGCCGTCATCCGCGCGATGGACTCCGGGGACCTCGAGGCCGTCGGCGGTCTGCTGGGCGAGCTCGGGGGGCCGGAGGAGTTCGCGGCCCAGGTGGTGAGCCTCGCGAGCCTGGCCCGGCTGCTGCTCGACCAGGTGCCCCGGACCGGCCCGGAGAACGACGAGGCCCGGATGGCCGTGCTCGAAGAGCTGGCCCGCGTCCTCGTCGCCGCCGAGACGCCCGACCCCGAGACGCCCGACCCCGAGACGCCCGACGCCCAGACGCCCGACCCCGGGACGCCCTGAGGCCTGCCCGACCCCGCCGCCGGGCGCGGGCCCGGCGTCGTGGGTGAAGATCGGGGGGTGAGCGCAGCGGACGTCCTGACCCCCGGCAGCCCCGCGACGGCCGAGGACGCCGCCCTCGCCCGCGAGCTGGCCGGCGCGACCGGCGAGCTGCTGAGCGACCTGCGCGACCGCACCCGGCCGGGCCGCGACCGGGAGTACGCGGGCGACGCCGACGCGCACGCCTTCCTCACCCGCGAGCTCGCGCGACGACGGCCCGACGACGCGGTGCTCTCCGAGGAGGGCACGCTCGATCCCCGCACCTGGCACGGGGCGCACCGGCTGTGGATCGTCGACCCCCTCGACGGCTCCACCGGGTTCGGCCGCGGCACCGACGAGTGGGGGGTGCACGTCGCGCTGGTCGTCGACGGCCGGCTGGCCGCGGGTGCGGTGGCCGTGCCGGGCGAGGACGTCCTGGTGGACTCCGCGACGATCGAGGCGGTCCCCGACGATCCGCTTCCATGGGACGAGCACGCCGATAGGGGCGAGCTGGCGGTCACCGTGAGCCGTTCCCGGCCGCCGGTGGAGCTGCGGGCCGTGGAGCGCGCGTTCCGCGTCCGGCTGGTGAAGCGCTCGGCCGCGGGCGTGAAGACGCTCGCCGTCCTGCGCGGCGAGGCCGACGTCTACCTGCACTCGGGCGGGCAGTACGAGTGGGACAACGCCGCGCCGATGGCGGTCGCGATGGCCGCGGGCCTGCGGGCGACGCGGATCGACGGCACCGAGGTGCCCTACGGGCAGGACGACCCCTACTCCCCCGACCTGCTCATCGCCCGCCCGACGGTGCACGCGGCGGTGCTCGCGGCCCTGCAGGCCTGAGTCCCGAGGGCCTGGTCACCCCGCGCCGCTCAGTGCCGCCGGACCGAGACCAGTTCCTCGAGGACCTCGACGACCTCGTCGGCGTCCGCGACCCCACGCACCTCGTCGTCGTCGGGATCCTCGTCGTCGTCGACGAGGATCCCGACGTCGTCCGGACGGAGACCGCCCAGCGACTCCGGGTCGACGTCGATGACGAGCGCGACCCCGCCCACCTCGCGGCAGAGGTCGGCCACGTCCCCGGGTCCGCACATCCGCAGGCCGCCCTTGGCGCCCGACAGGAACATCAGCTCGGCGATCTCCTCGTCCGGGCGCCGGGAGACGACCGCCACCGTCGTGCCCGGCAGCGCCAGCAGCACGTTCAGCGCCTCGGAGGACTGCGCCACGGCGCGGTCGTCGCCGTCGGGCGACAGGACACCGTCGAACCCGCAGGCCACCAGCAGCGTCGGGGCCTCCCCCAACCCCGCCATGTCGGCGAGCAGCTCCTCGAGATCGGACTCCACCTACGCCTCCTCACCCCGCTCGGGACAACCCGGCGGACGCTGCCACGCCCGTGACGCGGCGCCAAGTTCCGCGGTGCGGGTGCAGGGTCTGCCGTGGTGCGGGTACGCAGGCCGTATGACCTCCTCGCTCCCCGACCTCCCCACCGGCCTGTGCCTCGGCGGCAACGTCTTCGGCTGGACCGCCGACGAGCAGATCTCCTTCGACCTGCTCGACGCGTTCGCCGACGCCGGCGGGAGCATGATCGACACCGCCGACAGCTACATGGCCCGCGCCGAGGGTCTCGCGGGCGGCGAGTCCGAGACCGTGATCGGGCGGTGGCTGGCGCGCCGCGGGCGGCGGGACGACGTCGTGGTCGCGACGAAGGTCGGGTCGTGGGCCGAGCGCAAGGGCCTGGGCCCGGACAACATCCGCGCTGCGTGCGACGACTCGCTGCGCCGCCTCCGGACCGACCACATCGACCTCTACTACGCCCACCGCGACGACCCCGACACCCCGCAGGAGGACTACCTCGCGGCGTTCGACGAGCTCGTCCGGGCGGGCAAGGTCCGGGCGATCGGCGCGTCGAACTTCGAGGCCGACCGGCTCGCGAGCGCCCTCGAGCTCTCCGACAAGCACGACCTCGCGCGCTTCGCCGCCGTCCAGCCGCACTACAACCTCGTGGAGCGGGACTACGAGGCGGAGCTGGCGTCGGTGGTCGATCGGGAGGGCCTGGTCTGCTACCCGTACTTCGGGCTCGCCAAGGGCTTCCTGACCGGCAAGTACCGGCCCGAGGGCGGAGACGTCGACACCGGCGCGGCCGACGGCACGATGGCGAGCGCCCGCGCCGAGGGCGCCCGCAGCTACCTCGACGACCGCGGTGAGGCGCTGCTCGGTGTCCTCGACGAGATCGCGGCCGCACACGCCGTGCCCGTCGCCGCCGTGTCGCTGGCCTGGCTGGCGGCGCAGCGGACGGTGGCCGCGCCCATCGCGAGCGCGCGGACGACGACGCAGCTGGGCGAGATCCTCCCGACGCTGACGCTGGAGCTCACCGAGGACGAGCTCGGTGCACTGACCCGGTCCTAGTAACGCCAGCGCCAGGCGGCGAGGACCTCCTCGGTCTCCAGCTCCTGCCCCCACGCGGCGTCCGCGCGCCGCACGGCCAGGAACGCGCCGAGGGTCTCCTCGCCGAGCGCGGCCGTGACCCGCGGGCTCGCCGAGAGCGCCTCCTCCTGCTCGGCCTGGCTCGCGGGAAGCTTCTCGATTCCCGCGGCGGCGCGCTCCTTCTTCTTCCACGTGCCCGGGTCCTCGGCGATCGGGGCGGGCGGCGCGAGGTTCTCCTCCACCCCGGCCATCCCGGCGGAGAGGACCGCGGCGAGCGCCAGGTAGGGGTTGGCGGAGGCGTCGGAGACCTTGAGCTCGAGGTTCGCGTGGTCCTCGCCGAGCAGGGCCGAGCCGGGCACATAGCGCAGCGGGGCCTCGCGGTTCTCCACGCCCCAGAACGCGAACGCGCCGGCGAAGAACCCGGGGCGGATGCGGGCGAGCGAGCCCAGTGACGGCGCCGTCACGGCGGCGACCGCGGGCAGGTCGCGCAGCAGCCCGGCGATGTAGGCGCCGCCCGCCGTCCCGCGGGGGCCCTCCGCGGTGCCGGCGAGCAGGTTCTCCCCACCCCGCCACAGCGACGTGTGCACGTGCCACCCGTTGCCCGCACCGGCCTGCGTCGGGAGCGGGGCGAACGAGACCCGCAGCCCGTGCGCCTCGGCGGCCGCGAGCACGGTCTGGCGGGCCAGGAGCTGCTGGTCCGCGGCCGTGACCGGGTCCGTCGCGGCGAGGGAGAGCTCCACCTGGGCGGGCCCGTACTCGGCGTGGACCTGGCCGAGGCGCAGGCCGTTGGCCGCGGCGTCGCGCATCACCGCGGCGACGAAGTCGTCGATCAGGAGCAGCGCGTGGGGGCTGTAGGCCGGGCCGGGGTGGGCGCGGACGAGGGCGTCGTCCTCGACGTCCTGGGGCTGCTCGAAGACCCCGAACTCCATCTCGTAGCCGACCAGCGCCGAGTAGCCGGCCTCGTCGAGCCGCGCGACGGTGCGCTCGAGCACCGACCGCTGGTCGAACGCCCAGGGGTCGCCGTCGGCGGTGACCTGCTTGCCGGGGGCCCAGGCGAACGCCGGCTGCCCGGCGAGGCGGGTGACGCGGTCGAGCTGCGGGACGAGCCGGAGGTCGCCGGACGGGGTCTGCAGGCCCGGCGCGGCGAACGTGATGGCGTCGTTGGTGTCGAACACCGAGAACAGCGTCGTGACCCCGACCCCGGAGACCGCGACCTGCGGCAGCGCCGCGACCGGGACGGTCCGCGAGCGGGGGATCCCGTTGTTGTCCGCCCACGCGATGATCAGGCCGGCCACCCCGTCGGCGGCCAGGGCGGCAGCGAGCTCCCGCCCCCGCTCGCGGGCATCCTCGACAGCAGACACGGCCCCCACCTCTCCTCGACAGGAATCGGCGGTCAGGTTAGTCAGGACGCGGCTCCGGATGGGGCGAAGGGCTCGTTCGCTCCGTCGATCCGTCGAGGGGCGCCCCTCGGTGGAACGGCCGATTCCGACCGTGGGCGCCCGTCGTCGATCTATTCGAGCGGAGGGGCCCTTCGCTCAGCTCCGGGATCGGCCGCCGGCTCCCGGCGCAGCGCCACCCCGCCGACGACGGCCGCGATGCCCACCGCCTCGAGCGGCGCGGGGACCTGGGCGAGCCCGACGAGGCCCACCACGGTGGCGGTCAGCGGCAGCAGGGCCAGCAGGAGCGCGAAGCGGGCGCGGCCGAGACGCCGCAGCACCACCTGGTCGAGCACGTAGGGCACGACCGAGGACAGCACGCCGAGCGCGAGGGCCGAGGCCAGCAGCAGCGGCGACGCCGCGATCCGCCCGACCGTCAGCGCGAGTGGCGAGAAGACCACCGTCGCCACGGCGAACCCGATCGCCAGCCCGTCGATCCCCTCCCCCGCGTTCTCCGCGCCGTGCGAGACCCGGGCGCCGAGGACGATGTAGGCGGCCCAGAGCAGCGCGGCCGCCAGCGCGAACAGCACCCCGAGCAGCGAGCCCTCGAGCCGGACGTCGGCGATCAGCCCCACCCCGGCGACGACGAGCGCCAGCGCCAGCCAGTCCCGCCGGGTCCGCGACCCCAGGGCCGCGACGAGCACCGGCCCGGAGAACTCCGCGGCCACCGCGGTCCCGAGCGGCAGCCGCGCGATCGCCTCGTAGAAGACGATGTTCATGCCGGCTGTGACCACTCCGAAGGCGCCGGCGAGCACGATCCGCCGACCGGTCCAGCCGCTGCTGCCGATCCGCAGGCCCGCGGAGAGGCCAGCGGCCCTGCGTCGACTACGCCGTCCGGCTGCGGCCGCACCGAGCCGCCAGAGGGCGAGCACCACCGCCGCCCCCGCGATCCGCAACCACGCGACC
Source organism: Actinomycetospora sp. (assembly GCA_025925615.1). Taxonomy (GTDB): domain Bacteria; phylum Actinomycetota; class Actinomycetes; order Mycobacteriales; family Pseudonocardiaceae; genus Actinomycetospora. The sequence goes on from JAICLN010000184.1 coordinate 7,818, forward strand.
CCGGCCGGCGGAGCCTGCGTGAACAGCCCCACCGCGAGGGCCGCGCCGACGTACATGGACAGCCCGCCGACCACGAAGAGTGAGGGGGCGGGCGGACCGCTCACCGCGGAAGATCGACTCACCATCGTGTGGTCCAGGGCCGTACCCGATAACAACGGTCGCGCAGCAGCGATGAGCGGTATGTGACCCACGACGAAGCAGCGCGCGAACACGAGCGGTCGTCGCTGCGGTCTGACACAGTGGAGGGGCGACGGTCGCTCGGCCGAAGCCCCCGGGACCGGTTCCTCGACCGGTACCCGAACGGAGGGAGATGACGATGCCCGGAACCCTGACCCGGCCAGAACTCACCGCCTCGGACCGATGCGACCGCTGCGGGGCAGCGGCGCAGGTTCGCGCCGTCCTGCCCTCCGGCGGGGAGCTGCTCTTCTGCGGGCACCACGCCCGTGCCCACGAGGCGAAGCTGAAGGAGCTCTCCATCGACGTGCAGATCGGCGAGGCCGTCTGACGCGCCCCTGACCAGCGGCGACACGCTCGCCGCCACGAGGCTCGAGACCACGGCGGGCGGGGAACCGACCGCGTGCCGCCCCCCCACGGGGGGGGTGGGGGGCCGACCCAGCACCGAAAGAACCCCCAAAAAGGCGCCCGCCCCGCCC
>JAICLN010000083.1 GCA_025925615.1 Actinomycetospora sp.
ACGACCTGTGCTGGTCGGTCTTCGACTGCTGACCCATCCCCGCCCGAGCCCGAGGAGCACCCATGCCCGAGATCGACCCGTCCGAGGCCCGCCGCCGCATCGAGGCCGGCGAGGCCGTGCTGGTCGACGTCCGCGAGCCCGAGGAGTGGGACGCCGGCCACGCCCCCGGCGCGCTGCACCGACCGCTCGGCACGCTCGACCCGGCCGAGTTCGACGGCCGGTCCGTGATCACCACGTGCCGGGGCGGAGGCCGGGGGACACGGGCGGCCGAGGCACTCACCGACGCCGGCGTGGACGCCGCGAGCCTGCGGGGCGGTCTGCGGGCCTGGTCGGCCGACGGCGGCGCGCTCGTGCGCGAGGACGGCTCACCCGGTGGCCTCGACTAACCGCCGGCGGCCTCGTCGGCCTTGAGCCGTCCGTAGTGCCGACGGGCCTTCATGCGGTTCCCGCACGTGGTCATCGAGCACCACCGGGCGTTGCCGCTCTTGGAGCGGTCGATCAGGTAGAGGCTGCAGTCCGGGTTGGCGCAGCGCCGGAGGCGGGACCGGGCACTGCGCTGCAGCGCGTCCCAGGCGAGGACGGCGCGCGCCGGGACCTCGGTCCCGGGCGGCGCGTCGAGGTGCCACTCCACCCCTGACCCGCTCATCCGCGGTCGCCGGGCCACCTCGACGAGGGCGTCCTCGAGCTCCTCGGGCCCGGCCTCCTGCGCGACCACGCGTTGCAGCGTGTCGCGCGTGCCCCGGAGCCGTCCGAGATCCGCCGGGGCCGACGCCTCGCCGAGCCGCTCGACCAGCCAACGCCGCGCGTCCGCGTCCTCGGCCAGGAGATCGCGACGCTGCCCGTTGACGGTGGGCGTCGTGTTGAGCAGGGCGAGCAGGAACTCCTCGTCGGCCGGCGCTTCCATGGTCACCATCTAACTCCCGAACTCTACTTGACAGGTTACAGCGTGGCACGCTTTCATCGAACCAGCAAAACAATCGATGGAGGTTAGACCATGACCGCCGTGCACCACCGCTACGCCACCGTCTCGGGCCGGCAGCTCTTCTACCGCGAGGCCGGGCGTCCCGAAGCCCCCACCGTCGTCCTGCTCCACGGCTTCCCGACCAGCTCGTTCATGTTCCGCGACCTCATCCCGCGGCTGGCCGGGGACTTCCACGTGATCGCCCCCGACCATCTCGGCTTCGGGTTCTCGGACGCCCCCTCGGTCGACGAGGTCGACTACACCTTCGACGCGCTGACCGACCTCACCGAGGGTCTGCTCGAGACGCTCGGGGTCACCCGCTACGCGATCTACGTCCAGGACTACGGCGCACCCATCGGCTGGCGCCTGGCCCTGCGCCACCCCGACGCGATCACGGCGATCATCAGTCAGAACGGCAACGGGTACGACGAGGGGTTCGTCGAGGAGTTCTGGGAGGGCATCTGGCGCTACCACCGCGAGGGCGACGCCGCCGAGGCCGCGGTCCGGGGCGCGCTGAGCCTGGAGGCGATCCGCTGGCAGTACCTGACGGGGGAGCCCCACCCCGATCTGGTCAGCCCGGACACCTGGACCCACGACCACGCCCTGGTCTCCCGGCCCGGCAACGACGAGGTCCAGCTCGCCCTGTTCCGGGACTACGCCACCAACCCGCCGCTGTACCCGGCCCTGCACCGGTACCTGCGCGAGCGCCAGGTGCCCGTCCTGGCCGTCTGGGGCAAGAACGACCAGATCTTCGGCCCGGCCGGCGCGGAGGCGTTCGCGCGCGACACCGACGACGCAGAGATCCACCTGCTCGACGGCGGCCACTTCGTCCTCGAGAGCCGGGTCGACGAGGTCGCGTCGTACGTGACGACGTTCCTGCACCGGCGCGAGCCCGCCGCCTGACCCTGTCTCCGCGCGCCGGGCCCGGTCAGACTGACCGGAGGGAACACCGTCGACGGCAGCGAGGACCAGACGATGACCGAGATGACCACGGCGCGGGCGACGGAGTTCGGCAACGCGTGGAACAGCGGGGACGCTGATCTGGTCGCCGGCTACTTCGCCGAGGACGGCGTCTACCACGCGTCGGTGGGCGCCGAGGCGCTCGGCGTGACCTACCGGGGCCGCGACGAGGTGCGCCGCGGGGTGCAGGCGTTCTTCGACCGCTTCCCCGGCGGGAAGTTCGAGAACCTCCGGGTGCACGTCTTCGGCGACCGGGGCACGTTCGAGTGGGACTTCGTCACCGTCGGCGCCGACGGGACCCCGAGCAGCGTGGCGGGGTGCGACCTGCTCGAGTTCCGCGGCGACCAGGTCACCACGAAGAACGCCTTCCGCAAGGTCGTCCCGTAGCCGTGGCCCACGGGCTACCGCCGCCCGGTGACGCGCAGCAGCACGTCCGCCACGGACATCTCGACGGTCTCCGGCCCGTCGCCGACGGCGAACGCGGCGTCGGTCGCGACCAACCGCACCCCGGTGAGGTCGGTGCCGAAGAAGGCGAACGCGCGGGGGCCCGCGCCGACGAGCACCTGCCGGACGCGGTCGGCCGGCGGACGCGCCAGACCGAGGGCCTCGGTGACGTCCAGGCCGTGGATGACGTCGTGGCTGAGGGCACCGCCCTGGCCGCCCCTGGGCGGCTGCCAGGGGTGGCTGATGTTGTCCCGCAGCGCGGTGAGCAGCTCGGCGTCGGACAGGCGTGCCGTGTCGTCCCGCGCGATGCGGTCGGCGAAACGGTTGAAGTCGCCTCGCGCCGCCGCGATCCCGCGCAGGACCCGCACGGCGGAGTGGCGGTAGGGCATCGTCACGTGCGCGAGCACTTCCCGGACCCGCCACCCCGCGCACAGCGACGGCGCCGACCACTGGTCGGGGGTCAGGACGGCGTAGAGATCGGCGAGTCGCTCGCGCTCCGCGGCGGTCTCGCGGGCGAGCGGGTCGGTGAGATCGAGCTGACGGGGCACGGGGACTCCCTCTCCGGCGGTGGTGCTGTCCCTCGTCCTACGTCCCGTCGCCCCCGAACTCATCGGTCGTGGGCGGACCCCGTCGTCGGGAGGACCCGGGGCAGGCCGAACTCCGGGAAGCGATCCGCCGTGCCGAGGAACGTGGTCATGTGCGCCACGCGGTTCCCGCGGGTCTCGACGAGGACGAGCCCGAAGGGCCGCAGCAACCCCCGGTCGTCCGGTCGGTACTGACCGAAGCCGGGCGCTCCGTTGATCGCCGTCGGCACGAGCCGCGCCCCGTCGCAGCCGCCGGTGCCCATGAGGGAGGCGATCGTCGCGCCGCCCTCGAGCCACCAGCCGAAGGGTGGCATCGAGGCGCGGGCGTCCTCGCACAGCAGGCCGGTCAGGCGTGCCACGTCGTGGGCCTCGAAGGCGGTCACGTACCGCTCGAGGAGATCCCGTCGGGCCGGGTCGAGCGGGTCGCTCGGGGACGGCCGGTGACGATCGAGCGTCTCGCGGGCGCGCTGGAGGGCGCTGTTGGCCGCCGCGGCCGTGGTGCCGAGCATCTCGGCGGTCTCCGCCGCGGAGAAGCAGAGGACGTCGCGCAGCAGGAGGGTCGCCCGTTGCCGCGGCGGGAGGTGCGCGAGGGCGGCGACGAAGGCGAGACGCACGGTCTCGCGCTCGGTCGCGACCTCGCCCGGGTCCCGGGCCGCGAGGAGCCGGGCGTCCGGCATCGGCTCGACGAAGCGCTCGACCGGGAGCGGCACCCCGAGCTCGGCCCCCGGGACCGCGGCGGGTCCGAGGTCGACGCACAGCGCGCGCCTCCGTGCCCCACGCAGCAGGTCGAGGCAGATCGTCGTCGCGATCCGGAACACCCACGGACGCAGGGCGCCGCGGGACGGGTCGTACCGCCCGCGGTGGTCGTGGGCGCGGACGATGGTCTCCTGCACCGCGTCCTCGGTGTCCGCGGCCGAGGCGAGCATGCGGTAGCAGTGCGCCCGCAGCGGGATCCGCAGCGTCTCGAGGTCATCGACGGTCGGAGCGGCCACCGCGCCAGTCCACCACGGCCGGACCGCGAGGCGGGGTCTCGGGCCTCGGCCGGGCGCAGGACCCGCCGGCGCTCCGTCCGGGTCAGGATCGAGGGGCCGGGACCCCGAGGAGCAGGCGTTGGGCGAGCCGGTGCAGCCGGTCCGCGGTGTCGCTGCCGTCCGGCGCGGGAGTGGCGAGATGACTCATGGTGGCGCGCACCAGGGCGTCGGCGATGTCGTCCAGCGTGTCGCGGTCCAGCTGAGGGTGGTGTGCCCGCAGGTAGACCGTCAGCAGGGCGCGGGCGCCGGCCAGGAGCCGGCCGCTGCGCGTGGTCAACAGGGGGAGCAGGTCGGTGTTCCCGTGCCGGCCCTCGAGCACCGCCCCGATCAGCGGTTGGTCCTCCCGGGCGCCCAGGAGGATCTCCAGGGCACCGAGCAGACCCGACTGCCAGCTGCGGGAGCCTTCGAGCTCCTGCCGGGTGCGGAGGAGCAGCTGATCGGCTTCGCGGGCGACGAGGGCGCGGGCGAGACCGCCCTTGTCCCCGAACTCCCGGTAGATGGTGGCGCGGGACATCTGTGCTCGACGGGCGAGCTCGGCCAGGCGTACCTGCTGCCACCCCTGCTCGAGGGTCAGCTCCGCGGCCTGCGCGAGCGCTCGTGCGCGGATCGTGGCCCGGAACTCGTCCCGCAGCGTCGACGGCCTGGTGGGTGCCGCTGATCGGGGAGCGGGTGCGTCGAGCGTCCCAGAGCGATCAGGCGCTGCCATCGGCGCTCCTCGCGCCCGAACTCGGGGCGAGCGCGTGGTCGACCGGGCACAACGGGTTCACGAATGCCGAGCTCGGCCGGTCGTCGGTGCCCTGACCGAGCAGGGCCGCCGTGGCCTGGTTGAGCAGGACCGAGCACAGGCAGCCCTGACGCACGGCTTCCGGGCTGCCGGGCGAGGGCGGGCTCGCCGCGTCGGGCGCACCGGCGGGTTCACCGCTGCCCGGGCGGTCGGCGGCGGGGTGGTCGTTCCGGGATACATCCATGACGGTCTTCTCCGGATCGGGAGCAACGTGCTCGAGGGGTGGCCTCCCTTCCCCTATCGCTCGGGGCGCGCAATTCGTTACCGCTTCGTGATATACGCCGATTCGGGGCGACCGGGCGGTTCTCATCCCATTCACACGATGAACACATGAAACCCGTCCACCGCGATTCCCTCGGGGGTGCTCTTGGCGAAATCGGGAAGGTGAGGCTAACCTCCGGCGCGATGTCCGCTCCCGAGATCGACGCCGCCCCGGAGTGTCCGTTGACCGATCGTCCCGTCGGCTCGACGTCGACGCTGCGCCGCGTCGGGGCCGGCCGTGTCCGCCGCCGCCGACTCGCCGAACTCGGGTTCGTTCCGGGAGCGACCATCGAGATCCTCGGGCGTGGCGGGGTCGGCGGTCTGGTCCTCGCGGTGAACGCCGACACCCGCGTCGCGGTCGACGCGGCCGGCGCCCGGGAGCTGTGGGTGCACGGGGAGGGTCGGCGTGGCTGAGGGCCTCCTCACCCGTCGTCGGGTACGTCCCGTCCTGCTCGAGAAGCCGTGCTGCACCGATGGCGCCGACGGCGGCCCCGTCGACGCCGCGGCCGCGCAGGTGGTCCTCGTCGGCAACCCGAACGTCGGGAAGTCGACGCTGTTCAACGCGCTGACGGGCGCCCGGCAGCACGTCGGCAACTGGCCCGGCAAGACCGTCGCGGTGGCCCGCGGGACCTGGCGGCCCGCCGGCGGCGGTGAGGTCGGCGTGGTCGACCTGCCCGGTACCTACAGCCTCGTCCCCGACTCGCCCGACGAGGAGCTCACCCGCGAGCTGCTGGTCGATGCCTCCGGGCCCGGTCGTCCCGACGTCGTCGTCGCCACGCTCGACGCCTCCAACCTCACCCGGAACCTCTACCTGTACGCGCAGATCGCCGACACCGGGATCCCGGTCGTGGTCGCGCTGACCATGGTCGACGTGGCACGGTCCCGCGGCCTGGACATCGACACCCCGGCGCTGGGACGGGCCCTGGGTGTGCCGGTGGTGCCGGTCGTGCCGCGCAGCGGTCAGGGCGTCGACGAGCTCGCTGCCGTCGTGCTGCGGGCCCTCGACGAGCGGGTGCCCGCCACCCCGGCCCCGCTCGATACCGCGCTCGAGGACGCGGTCGCCGCCGTGTCGACCGCGCTGGGCAGCGAGGCGGGCCCGGCGGGGCGCTGGCGGGCCCTCGCCCTGCTCGAGGGGGGTGGTGGCGCCCCCGAGCACGCCCGCGACGTCACCGCCCGCGCGGTCGCCGACCTCGCGCCGGAGGCCGACCCGGCGGCGGACCCCGACGACCCGGCCGAGGAGATCGAGCTCCGGATCGCGGAAGCCCGCTACGCCTGGGCCCATGACGTGCTGGGCGCGACCGTCGGACGCCGTGGTCCGCGGATCACCTGGTCCGACCGGGCCGACCGGGTGCTCACCTCGCGGTGGCTCGGGCTGCCGATCTTCCTGGCGGTGATGTGGGGCGTCTTCGAGGCGACCACGGCCGTCGCCGCGCCGCTGCAGGGCGCGGTCCAGGACCTGTTCGACGGCCCGGTCTCCGACGGGCTCGGCCGGGTGCTCGGGCTGGTCAGCGCGCCCGAGTGGCTGACCGGCCTGGTCCAGGACGGGCTGGTCTCCGGGGTCGGCCAGCTGCTGAGCTTCGCGCCGCTGATGGCGATCATGTTCGTGCTGCTCGCCGTGCTGGAGGACTCCGGCTACATGGCGCGCGCGGCCTTCGTCGTCGACCGGCTGATGCGCGTCATCGGCCTGCCCGGCAAGGCGTTCCTCCCGATCATCGTCGGGTTCGGCTGCAACGTGCCGGCGCTCGCCGGCACCCGCATCCTGCGCAACCCGCGGCAGCGGCTCCTGCTCGGTCTCCTCATCCCGTTCGTGTCCTGCAGTGCACGCCTGACCGTGTACGTGCTGCTCGCGGGGATCTTCTTCGGCAGCCAGGCCGGGACGATGGTCTTCGTCATGTACGTGCTCTCGATCGCGCTCGTCGTCGGGATGGGCTGGGTCCTGCGTCGCGTCGCGTTCCGGGATCTCGTCGACGACCCGCTGCTGCTCGAGCTGCCGCCCTACCGGCGCCCGACGCTGCGGGTGATGGGCGTGCAGACCTGGCAGAAGCTGCGCGCGTTCCTGCGGACCGCGAGCGGGATCATCGTGGCGACCGTGACGGCGGTCTGGCTGCTGTCCTCGATCCCGATGCCCGGCGCGCAGGCCGCCCCCTCGGGTGAGCCGGTGTCGTTCGGCCACGTGGCCCCCGCCGACAGCGTGTTCGGTGGTGTCTCCCGGGCGGTGGCGCCGGTGTTCGCGCCGGCCGGGTTCGACGACTGGCACGCCTCCGCGGCCCTCGTCACCGGCTTCGTGGCCAAGGAGGCCGTGGTCGCGACGACCGCCCAGACCTACTCGGCCGAGGAACCCGCCGACGTCCACCGGGCCGGGGCGCTGGGCACGGCGCTGCACGACACCTTCGAGCGGACGTCGGGCGGCCACGTCGTGCCCGCGGTGCTCGCCTTCATGATCTTCCTGCTGGCCTACACGCCGTGCATGACCACGGTCGCGGCGCAGCGGGCCGAGATCGGCACGCGGGCGACGCTGGCCGGGATCGGGATGCAGCTGGCGGTCGCCTGGATCCTCGCGGTCGCCGTCTTCCAGATCGGGGTGCTGCTGACGTGACGACCGCGACGAGCCCGCTGCGCCAGGTGCTGGCCGAGGTCCGCGCCGGCACCGCCCGCACCCTCGACGAGATCGCCGCGCACGTCGGCGTCTCGCGCGACGAGGCCTCGGCCATGGTCGACCACTGGGTGCGCAAGGGCCGGCTGACCGTCGACGACCTAGGCACCGCCTGCCCGAGCGGGGGCTGCGGGTCGTGCTCCTCCGGGCACGGCAGCGCTCCGGGCTGTGGATCGGCCTCGCCGGCCGAGCGCCCGACGCTGCTGGCGATCAGCTTCCGACGTCCTGACTGACGGCCGGCCGGGGTGGGAGCCTGTCGGGGTCGGCACGACGGCGGCCCGGGAGAGGGGAGTCGACGGTGAGCTCCCCCCGGATGGCCCCGGCCACGACGACGAAGTGGCAGCCGGCGACCGGAGAGCTGACCGCACCGACCACCGCCGTCGAGGACCTGTACGTGATCGGGCACTTCGGGATCGCGCACGTGGCCGCGGACGAGTGGCGGCTCCGGGTGGGCGGCCGGGTCGAGCGGGCGCTGAGCCTGACCCTCGACGACGTGCGCGCCCTGCCGAGCGTGCGGGTGCAGGCGGTGCTGGAGTGCTTCGGCAACCCCCTGCGTCCCGACGAGCCCACCCGGCGCGCGGGCAACGTCGTGTGGCGCGGCGTGCCGGTCGCGACCGTCCTGGACCTGGCCGGGGCCGCCGACGGCCGGGTCCTGTGGGCGACGGGGTACGACTCCGGCGTCTTCGACGGCACCCGGTGCACCGAGTACCTCAAGGACCTGCCGCTCGACGTCGTCCGCGATCGCGGGATCCTCGCGTACGAGATGAACGGCGAGCCGCTGAGCGCCGAGCACGGGTTCCCGGTGCGCCTGTTCGTGCCCGGCTACTTCGGAACCAACAACGTGAAGTGGCTGCGGTCGCTGACGGTCGCCGACGACCGCCCGGAGCACCTGTTCACCACGACCCTCTACCAGCGCGCGGCGGCGGGCTCGACGGTGCTCGAGCCGGTGCGCAGCCTCGACGTCAACAGCCTCGTGACCGCCGTGGCCGACGGGGGCGCGGACGTGCGGGGCTGGGCGTGGAGCTCCGCGGAGGTCGTGGGGGTCGAGGTCGGGCTCGCGCACGGCGGCGAACCCGAGGACGTCGACGCCTGGGTGGCCGCCGAGCTCGGCCCGACCGTCGGCGGGGCCTACGGCTGGCGGAGCTTCTCGGCCTCACCGGTCAGGGAGCCGGGGCTGCGGACGGTGTTCGCGCGGGCCCACGACGCGGCCGGTCGCCGTCAGCCGCTGCGGGGGGCGCGGAACGCCTGTCACGCGGTGGACGTCGAGGCCTCGCGACCGCCGCGGAACGAGCGCCCTTAGGCCCATGATCGCCGGGATGACGAGCCCTTGGCCGCCCGGACCTCAGGAACTCGTCGTCCTGGCGATCATGAACGGGCAGAGCGGCGCGCCGCGGCGAGGGCCTCCTCGATCCCGCGCCGGTCGCCACTGCGCTCCCGCAGCGCCGCCGCCATCCGGCCGAGCAGGTCGGTGACGGCCTCCCGGAGCGCGGGCTCCGCCCGGAGGCGGGGATCGGCCTCCTCGAGGGCGGCGTCGATGTCGAGGGCGAACATCGTGTACATCTCCTCGATCGAGGAGTGGCCGAGGTCGGTGAGCTCGACCAGCACGCTCCGCCGGTCGTGGGGGTGGGGCCGGCGCCGGACGAGCTGGGCGCCCGCGAGGCGGTCGAGCAGGGCGGTCGTGCTCGCCGGGGTGAGCCCCACCCGGGCGGAGATCACCGAGGGGGTCTGCATCCCGTTGTGCAGCAGGTGCCCCAGGACGGCGGACTCGCTGATCCCGATCCGCAGCCCGGCGGCCATCGTCTGGCGGTAGTGGTCCGAGGCGACGATGAGCTCGCGGACCTGGCGGGCCAGTCCTTCCACGTCCACCTCCTCCTGACGGACGCACAGCCTGCGCCCGCGTGCGCGGCGGGGCCAGGGTCCTCCGACCCGTGTCGGACCGGTCGGCCTTCGGGCGCCGCCGGGGCGCGGTGCCGCGGGCGGACGGTGGGGTCGCCGACGGCGGAGTGGATCGCCCGGGGACCTTCGACCCTGGCGTCCGGGCCCGCCCGCCCCGACCATGCCCCTACCGGGTGTGCACCCGTGGACGACGACGCGGGGGGCGATCATCCGGGAGACGACGCGCGAGCTCGGGCCCGAACAGCGCGACGCGGCGCAGCCGGACCGGGCGCCGCGGGCCGACCGCCTCCTGCGGTCGGTGATCGCCGTCGCGGACGGTCTCGACCTCGAGGAGACCCTGCCGCGGATCGTCCGCGAGGCCGTCGACCTCGTCGACGCCCGCTACGGGGCGCTCGGGCTCCTCACCGAGGACGGCACCGCGCTCGCCCGCTTCGTGACGGTCGGGCTGGACGAGACGACCCGCGCCCTGCTGGGGCCACCACCGACCGGCCGGGGTCTGCTCGGCGAGCTGATCCGCCACCCGGTCCCGCTGCGCCTCGACGACCTCCGGGAGCACCCGGCCTCGGTCGGGCTGCCGCCGGGCCACCCGGCGATGGGCTCCTTCCTCGGGGTCCCCGTCCGGGTCCGGGACCACGTGGTCGGCAACCTCTACCTCACCGACAAGCAGGGCGGCCCCTTCACCGACGACGACGAGGTCGTGACCACGGCTCTGGCCGCCGCGGCGGGGATCGCCGTCGAGAACGCGCGGCTGCACGCGCGGACGCGGTCCCTCGTGGCCGAGACCCGGCTGCGCCAGCGCTGGCTCGAGGCCGCCGGGGAGATCACGACGACGCTGCTCGCCGGAGCGGACCCGGGGGAGGCCCTGGCCCTGGTCGCCCAGCGCGCCGCGGAGCTGATCGGCGCGGTGGGCGCTCTCATCACCACCCCGCCGCGCCGGGAGCCCGACGGCGAGGAGCCCCCCGTCCGCGTCACGGTCGCGGTCGGGCTCGACGGCCGCTACCCGGCGGGCACCCGTCTGCCGGTACGGGGCACGGTGCTCCGCGCCGTCGCGCGCACCGGCACGCCGCAGGCGGTCGACGACCTGGTGCTGCGGCCGGGGGACCCCGGCGAGGGTCCGGGGCTCGCGGTCCCGATGCGCGGCGGCGACGAGATGAGCGGTGTGCTCGTCGTCGCCGGCGTGGACGGGTGGGCGGAGACGTTCGGCGGGGACGGGCTGTCGATCCTGGCCTCCTTCGCCGACCAGGCCGCCCTCGTGCTGCGGCACGCCCAGTCCCGGCGGGCGCAGCGCGAGCTCGACGTCGTCACCGACCGCGAGCGGATCGCGGCCGACCTGCACGACCACGTGCTGCAGCGGCTGTTCGCGCTGGGCCTGGGCCTCCAGGCCGCACACGCCCGGCTCCCCACCTCCGAGGCCGCGCGCCGGGTGGACGAGGCCGTGGACCAGATCGACGCGATCATCCGCGACATCCGCACCTCGATCTTCGATCTGCACACGGCGCGCGGTGGCGGGGAACTGGCCGCACGCGTGCGGGCGGCCGCGACCGGGATGGCCGCCGACACCGAGGTGGAACCCGTCGTCCGGGTGTCCGGGAGCGTCGAGGGCGTCTCCGAGGACCTGGCGGTCGCGGTCGAGGCGGTGGTGCGCGAGGGCGTGAGCAACGCCGTGCGCCACGCCGCGGCCTCGCAGGTCATCGTGACCGTCTCGGCCGACTCGGCGCTCACCGTCGAGGTCGTCGACGACGGGATCGGCATCCCGGAGACCGTCGCCCGCAGTGGCCTCGCGAACCTCGCCGCGCGCGCCCGGTCGGTGGGCGGGGACGCCCGGGTGTCCCGGCGCCCGGTGGGGGCCGGGACCCGGTTGACCTGGTGGGTGCCCCTCGACCCCACCCACGACCCGGCCGGCGGTCGACGCCCGCCGCGCAGCACGGAGGAGAGCGGACGATGACGACGGTGTTCCTGGTCGACGACCACGAGGTGGTCCGCCGGGGGGTGGCCGACCTGCTCGGCGCGCACGAGGACCTCGAGGTCATCGGGGACGCCGGCAGCGTGGCCGAGGCCCTGGCCCGGATCCCGGCACTGGACCCGGAGGTGGCGGTCCTCGACGTCCGGCTCCCCGACGGCAGCGGGGTCGAGCTGTGCCGGGAGCTCCGCTCGCGGATGCCCGGCCTGCGGTGCCTGATGCTGACCTCGTACACCGACGAGCAG